>OMWS01000038.1 GCA_900314825.1 uncultured Veillonellaceae bacterium
GGTGGAGTTCATGAAGAAGGTCCAGAGTGCCCTCGAGGAGAGCGACCGGAAGCTCGAGGATGCCTACGCGGAGAATGTCAAGCTGCGGGAGCAGGCGACCAGCCTGCAGTCACAGGCGAAAAGCTTTCCCGTCCTCCTCACGCAGTACAGCAAGCTCAAAGAAGAGGGCGCGAAGAACGAGGAACGCTTGAAAAACAATACGTTGCTTGCTAAGAGCATGCGCGAATACCAGAAGGTCGTCTTAGATCGCAAGGAGACTGTCTTCGCCCTTCTGACCCAGAAGGTGATGGAAGCAATCCTGCAATACCAAACAGACCACAAGGATGCGTTTTTTATCTCAAGGATGAACGACTTGCTCGCAGATGCATCCAAGAGCATGGAGAGGGCGCTGAACTACCGAAAGTGAGGTGGAAGAATACTGATGGTGACTCTCGAGCAGAGGGACAAGGACACGTACTATATCAGCTATGACGGAGGCACGGATGAGGAATACGCGGGCTACACCGCTATCCTCGGCACGCTGGAGTCCGCGGCGTATGATGCTGTTGCAGGAAAATGGTACTGCAACCGCATCGACGCCGTACGCATCAACGACAGGCTGAACAACCAGGGCGTGGGAGACGGCATGAAGCTGAAGCCCTACGGCTACCAGCGGCAGGCCATCGCCTTCTGCGTCCAGCACGGCTTCGGGCTTCTTCGTTGCCCGTGCGGATCAGGAAAGACAATAATGGGCCTCGGCGCTTATCTCGAGTGTTGCAAGAAAGAGGGACGCAAGCTCGTCGGCGTCTTTGTCGTCAAGGTCTCATTGAAGAACCAGTGGCTTGACGAGGTGAAGAAGTTTACCGACCTGCGGGCAGGGGAAATCACGACCTACAAGGCGGCGACGCACAGCATCGCCGCCAAGGCGAAGAACCGCCAGAAGAAGCTGGAGAAATTCATCGCCGAGGGGATCACGACGAACGCCGTCAAGTTCACGGAAGAGATGAACCGGCTGCAGAAGGAAGTGGAAGAACTCGAAGCCGAGCAGGCGGATGCTTTCAACAGCATGTTCGACACGGAGAAGCATGACATCTTCGTCGTGAACTACGAAGCCCTCCGCACGGACGAGGTCAAGGAGAAGCTGCACGCCATCAAGCCGGAGTTCTTCTATGTCGACGAGATTGACTACATCAAAGACCCGAAGGCGCAGCGCTCCGTAGCCGTCTGCGGCTACAACGACGCCAAGTACCGGTTCGGCGCGACGGCGACGCCCATCCGCAAGAATCCCCTGGACATCTACGGCATCTTCCGTTTCATCCAGCCGCGGCTGTTCCCGAACCGTCGGGATTTCGAGCAGCGCTACCTGAAATTCTATTATGGACATGTGTCGGGCTCGAAGAACGAGGAAGAGCTGGCGGAGAAGATCCAGCCGTATATCTTCCAGAGGACGATGGAAGAGATCGCGGACCAGCTGCCGGAGCAGATGGTCTACCAGGTCAACTGCTACTTCAACGACAAGCAGCAGAAAGTCTGGAGGCAACTCTATGGCGAGCTGGATGACCTTCAAGAGAAGATCAAGGCGCTCTACGCGCGCTTCACGCAAGCGCAGCTTTTGAAGAACGCGGAATACCAGCGCCTCAAAGACGCTGTCGCCGCCCGCCAGACGTTCGCCCAAATGCAGGCAGACTCCGAGGAGCTTTTGATGAACTCCTCGCAGGCGGCGAAGCGCTACGTCACCAACAGCAAGAGCTCGAAGGTGGAGGCGTGCATCGCCATCCTCCAGAAGATCGTGGGCTCCGGCGAGAAATGCGTCGTATTCTCGAAGTTCGTCGGCATGCAGGACATCCTGCAGCGTGAAATTGGCAAGGAGATGCCAGATGTCAAAGTCTCGTGCATCACGGGCTCGGCATCCACGGACGCGCGGGCGGCCATCCTGAAGGAGTATAATACGCAGGACGACCACCAGGTGCTCCTGCTCAGTGACGCTGGCGAGGCCGGCCTCAACCTCTCGACCACGAAATATATGATCGAGATGGATCTGGCGGATTCTGCGGCGAAGCAGACGCAGCGCCACGGGCGCATCCAGCGCGCGGACTCCGTCCACAACAAGGTCATCGTGTACCAGCTCATCGTCAAGGATTCCTATGACGATACCATCGCGCTGAAGAGTATCCAGAAAAAGCAGGGGTACTCGGAGCGCATCCTGTAAATTTTATACAAAAATTTTGGCCGACGCAGTGGTTGCGTCGGCCGTTTTGCGTAATGTGGCGTTTGCAAAGGAGGCAGGAAAGTGAAACTCAGCGAAGCGCAGAAAGAGATCGAAGAAGCCTACGAAAAGGCCGGATGGTCGCTTTCATGGCAGTATTATGTCAATCCGAGGCAACAGCATTGCTTCTGGCACGGCGGAGAATACGCTGTTGCGAAGAAGCGTTACCGCGGCCATGACTGGACGGCCGTGTTCGGGGCTTTCGGCGATGTCATCGGCGAGCTCTTCGACAAGGATGGAGAGATGCTGGCGTCCGTGCGGGACAAGAACAATGCCGCAGCCCGCGACGAAATTGAGGACTACATCCATACGGACGTGCAGCTCAAGAAAGCACTGGAGAGCGGGCGGCTCGAGCTCGAAGACAACAACTGGGACGAGATGCTCATCGAGAAAGACGGAGAACCGGCGGACGGCGGTTTCGGCGCCGTCAGCGACGAGGACGACGTCATCAAGGATGTCTGGGAACCAAAAGACATTGAGATGTATATTGACGAGAATTTCATGGAAGAGGAGGAGTCGGAATGAACCCGATTGAACTGATGGACGAAGACGAGATCATGGAGAGCATTGCAGCCGACGAGGACCGCGCGCTCGCCATTCAAAACGACGACGAAGCGGATGAGGTGCTGTCCCAGATCCTCTGGGCGAAGCGCAAGATTGAGGAGAACAACGAGCTCGTGAAGCGGAAGGCGGCCGAGCTGAAGCTCCTGCTGATGAACTACGAGGAACGCCTCAACGGCTCGCTCAAGCACTACGCGGAAAACCGCTCGAAAGACCTCGAAGCATACGCCACGAAGAAGCTCGAGAACCAGAAGGGCTCTGTGAAGCTCTTCCACGGCACGGTTTCCATGCGCGAGGACGCAGGCCGCACGGAAGTGGACGACGAAGAGAGCCTCATCCGTTGGATGAAGCAGACCGGCCACGGCGACTGCGTCACGGTGAAGGAGTCCCTGTCGAAGACGGCGCTCAAGAAGGCGTTCAAGAAAGACCCGTCCGGCCGGTACTTCGTTGATGAGGACGGCAACATCATCCAGGGCGTCCATATCGCGAAAGAAGAAGGCTTGCAGCTCCGTATCACGGAAGCGAAACCGAAGAAAGCAGAGGTATTGAAGGGGGCAGCGTGATGGCCTCAAGAGAATTTATTGAAAAGATCCAGCGCTGCGGCGTACGAGGACTCTGCCACTCTCTGGTGATGTTGGAGGAATCTCCGGCAGGTTCCGGGAACTGGGTCGGCCATTGTCCGAATCCGGATCATGAGGACAGTACGCCGTCGTTCTGGGTGTACGAGAACAGGAATACGACGGGCATCGAGAGCTGGTGTTGCCAAGGGTGTCATGTCGGAGGAAAAGACATCGACAAGAAGGATGGCGTCACCGACCCGAACAACCCGAACTTCGGCTCTGACAACATTGCATTCGTGCGGTGGCTCACGTTCCATCGCGACAAGAAGCTGCTGAGCTTTCCAGAAGCGCTGAAGAAGGTTGCAGAGTTCTATGGCATACCGATGGAGAGCACGAAATTCTCCGGCATTTATCAGAAAAACCGGAGCAACATGATGAAATGGGAGATGCAGGTGACACCGTTTGTGCGCCTGTACCTCCACACGCGCGGCCTCGACGATGGAGACATCCAGAAGTGGCATCTCGGCTTCGACGGCGAGCGCATCACTATGCCGATCTTCAACAGCATTGGAGATGTCATCGGCTTCTCCAACCGGGCCTTCACGAAGGAGGCGGAAGAATCCGGTTCGAAATATTTCAATACGCCGGAACGTTGGAACGGCCGAGAGACAGGGTTTCACAAGGGCTCCGTCTTCTACGGCATCCAGCACATTGACCGTCGTGACAACCGTCTTTTCATTTTCGAAGGACAATTCGACGCCATTCTCGCATCGAAGTACGGCATCCCGAACGCCGTGGCCATCATGACCTGCCACATGACGAAGGAGCAGGCGGAATACATCGCCAAGCAGAAGCTCCTTCCTGTCGTGTGCTTCGACCCGGACGAGGCCGGCCGCATGGGCGCGCTCAAGACGATGGAGCGCCTTCAGGAGGCTGGCGTGACGGACAGCCGCGTGCTGTTCCTGCCGGATGACAGGGATATGGCAGACCTCGCTCGCGACCTGAAGGGAGGGCTCTTCGATGCTGTCATGCCGCGCGTCATGCCGTTCTACCAGTATCTGTTGGGAGAGATGGCGGACGAGATGGATTCTGTCATCCTCCAGAAGCGGAACGAAATCATGCCGCGCGTGGAAGAAATCCTCTCCGGCATCCGCGACAAGGGCGAGCAGGGGCGAGCCAAAGACTACTTCGAGCGCCGGATGCGGATGTGGTCGGCATGAAAAAATTTTTTGTAAAATCAGTGAACAACAGGGAGATGAACGTAATGTCACTGACCGGTGGCTGAAGCCACGGGCTTGTAAAAGTCCGCAGTAACTACCCTAAGTGCTTCGTGCACTACGTTATCAAAGAATACATAGGCACCGGCGGACGTGAGTCCGAATCCACCGCTCTGCGGCATGTCGTTAAAAGTCCTGCAAGGTAGGGACGGTGCGACAAGCATATAAAACCTTTGGATAACATTGGGTACGGACACCTAACCCCTCTTCGGAGGGAGATGAATCCTGCTTTGATAGGACATTTTGAAGAAAGGAGCCGTATTTGTGGTTTACGTCATTAGCAATACGGGACAACCCATCATGCCTACGGAGAACCATGCAAAAGTGCGGCTCCTGTTGAAATCTGGGAAGGCAATGGTTGTCAGGAGAACACCATTCACGATTCGCTTGCTCGGTATTAGCAAGACTTACACACAATCGGTCACACTCGGTGTAGATGCCGGTTCGAAGTATGTTGGACTGTCCGCTACGACGGCAAAGAAGGAATTGCTTGCGGCTGAGCTTCGTCCGCGCAACGATGTCGTAAAGCTCATGTCAGATCGACGTGAATTACGCCGTTCGCGTAGAAGTCGTACGACACGTTACCGCGCGGCACGTTTCGACAATCGTATACACAGCAAGCACAATGGATGGCTGGCGCCATCTGTCGAAGTTAAAATCTGGAATCATATCCAGAGTGTCAAGCTTATATCTAGGTTACTCCCTCTCACGACGATCCGTGTTGAGACGACCGAATTTGATTTGCAGCGTCTGAAGGCTATGGAATCTGGGAGACCGCTACCTGTTAGCACGGACTATCAGTTTGGCGAGCAGTACGACGAGTACAACGTACGCCAGTACGTCCTACATCGCGACGGATACACCTGTCAATGCTGCGGGGCTCATGGAACAGCTGAGAAAAGCGTGAAGCTTCATGTGCATCACCTGGAGAGCAGGGAGACTGGCGGAAACGCCCCGGACAACCTTATCACGCTCTGCAAAGATTGTCACAAGGCGTATCACGCTGGAAAAATCCAGTTGCCGGTTCGTGGGCGCAGAAGACGTTCTACTCGCGATGCTGCTTTTATGGGTATTATGCGAAAGACTCTGATGCAACGACTTCGTGAAATGTTCCTTAATATCGAAATTTGTGGTACATATGGCTACATTACGAAATACTGGCGCGAAAAGAAGAATATTGTCAAAACTCATATCAACGACGCTTTCGTGATAGCCAAGAACTTCGAAGCCGAGAGGCTTGAAAAATGCTTGCTGATTGTCCCAAGGCGACAGCACAATCGCCAGATCCACAAATGCAAGATATACAAAGGCGGGATTCGCAAGCTGAACCAAACACCGAAGTACGTCTTTGGGTTTCAGCTTTTTGACAAAGTTTTGTTCAAAGGCAGAGAGGGTTACATCTTCGGACGAAGATCTTCTGGCAGATTTGTTATAAAAGATATCGAAGGAAAGCCGATTGCAGAGCCTCGATGCTCTAAGCTCAGGCTTTTGGAAAAACGGGGCGCTTTTCTGATATCTTGATGTGTATTTTGATCAAATTATTTTTTGAAGCTTTTATGGTTTATACAGAAAGGAGCGTAATATGGCGACTGTGAGCAGATGCGAAGCCTGCCGGTTGAAGCCTGTGTGCAAGTACACGGATGCGCTGTCGGACACCAGAAAGAAGTATGACAGGGTATTCAACGTGGAGTGCATGTACTTCGACGTGGCGGCATCGCACCTCGATCTAAAAGAAGAGGAATCCGGTCTCCTCGTTTGCGAGAGATGCGGGAAGAAAACAGACAAGCTCGTGAAATGCGAGACGTGCCACAAGAGCGTCTGCTCCGACTGTGCCGAGTCGGAGTCGGAGCTCGATGTGGACACAAACAAGGCCAGACTGAAAACAGTCTGCCGTGACTGTTGGGAGAAGTGATACAGATGACGATTGATTTGTGCGAGAAGTTCAAGAACAACAACATCGACGGCATCGAGCACCACGAGCTCCTGGCGGCGCTGGAGGACAAGAGCGGAACCTTCGAGGTCCGCTCGAACGGCCTCGTCGCGCACAAGCCGAGCGAGAAGCGTTTCGTCCTCGAATGTGCGAAGGAATACTTCGAGCCGGAGAAGAGCTACTACAAGCTCAATCGGACGAGCCGCTGCCCCTATGTGCAACGCGCGCTCGGCGTTCAGGCAGACGTCCACGAGGATTGCAAGCAGTGCCTTGCTTCCTGCATCACGCGCAAGCTCCGCATGAAGCCGAAGAAGATCGTGATCCCGAAAGACTACTATCTAAAATAATACGGAGGAAAAACACTATGATCAGCAAAACGAAAATCGTCGAACAGGTTGCACAGCAGGTCCCGGTCAACGAGGCCACGGTCAAGCTCGTCGTCGATGCGTTCCTCGACACGATCGTGGACGATGTCAAGAAAGGCGATGATGTCCGCTTCATCGGCTTCGGCAAGTTCTACACGGCGCACCGCGCCGCCCGCATGGGCCGCAACCCGCAGACGGGCGAAAGCATGCAGATCAAAGAGAGCAACAAGCTCGCGTTCAAGACGAGCCTGACCCTTGATGACTGATTTCGCAGGCAAGACGAAAAAGCGGCTGAAGGAACTCGAAGCGAAGTACGGCGACGAGGAAGTGTTCGCCGTCCCGTACCAGCACACGCAGGACATCCCGGACGGCTTCCAGAAGTTCAAAGGAAAGGCGCAGGACGCCATCCGCAAGTTGATGGCGCGCGGGAAGTTCCTCCTGCGGGCGGCAGTCGAAGAGGACATGTCGTTCCAGCAGGTCATCCCGTACGTCCTTGTCTGCAATGACGATGCGTCGAAGTTCTTCGTGACGCTCCGAATCGCCGGGGAGAAGCGGCTCTTGGGCAGCCTCTCCCTCGGTATCGGTGGCCACCTGAACCCCTGCGACAAAGGCTTCATGTGCGATGGTTTCTCTACCTTCATGAACGGCATGCGCCGTGAGGAGGACGAGGAGACGAACATCAGCGAAGTCGCCATGGACGTCCACGAGCCGTATGGCACGGTGCGCGACCTCAAAAGCTCGACGCCAGACCACGTTGGCATCGTCTATCTCCACTATGTCTACGATACGGCGAATCTCGACGTGCGAGAGAAGGACACGCTGGAGCCTTTGTGGATGACGAAGGAGGAGCTCGTCAAGAATTACGAGAAATTCGAGTCCTGGGCGCAGCTCATCATCGAGGACATGGTCATCAAGAAAGACAAAGCAGCATAAGGAAAAAGCGCATCCACTCTGGGTACGCTTTTCGTGCTCTTTAGAAAAATTTGCATAAAAAATAATACTATGCTATAATTCGCCCGAAATTTAGCAAGGGTGGCGATGGCAGTGGCACGATACGCATCAGCGAATTACTATCTGCTCAACAGTTTTGATGACTATACGGACGGCATGACCTTCACGACGGCATCGAAAGACGAGTTCATCCGCATCGTACGGAAGAACGGGCATGATATGGGCTCGCGGTACGACAAGTGGTGCGGGAGCATCATCCTTCAAATCTTGAACAACGACATGGAGCCCGCCGACCTCCTGCAGGAAGGGAAAGAAGGAAAAGATTACCTCGTTGCCGCTGGTGGAGGCGAATACGGCTTCTTCTCTTTTGAGCATGGGATGTTCAAGGGGATTTTCCCATCCAAGAACAGCATCTCCTTCGGCAAGATTTACTACAGCCATGAAGTGAACTTCACAGAGGTCATCGAGGAGAACGCGAAGACGACGAAGAGCAACCTCTGCAAGAAGATTGCAACGCTGCTTAATGTCAAGCTCTTTCCGATGCCGCTCTTGGAATTCCTGAGCGATGAGGAGAACCTGTATGATGACCTTCCTGATGAGATTTATAATTGCCAGCTGGAATCGAAAATCCAGATACCAGAGGAAGAGAAAGTTCCTCTGACAAGGGATTTTGCTAGGGAAAGGTTCCACTGCAACCACTTCGTCGAAATCGACGGCACGGAATACGCATACAACAGCACCGACGAGATTTATGGAGACTGCTTCTTCAGCGATTCCGATACAGGATCGCCGTTGTATGGAGACATCGACTATACCGCCATGACGCCTGTGTATACATGTTCTGCATATATCATTGGCAAGCGATATGAAAACGAGAGCAGTGCAGAGACGGAAGGCCGGGTCGTTTACGATGTACAGCCGTCGTATGCCGAGCTTTGCAGGAACTTCCTCTTGCTGGAAAAGAAGGAGCAGGCGGATGGCTCGGGGGACACGAGGGCTCACGATGAGCCATGGTACGAGGAAGCCGGACGTGTGCAACGCGAATGGAAGGCGTGGGAAACGCTTGGCAAGGACAGCATAAAGTCCATGATAGAGTCTTTTGGCTTCGAGGATAAGTTTGATACGGAGCATCCGAGGTTTGCACCATACACATGGATTTGATACACAAACGGGAGGCTTATGCCTCCCGTTTGTGTATCGCTTATTCTTCTGGCTCTGCTGCCTCTGACTCGTCCGGGCGAAGGATGAACTCGTCATACTTCTTGACGAAGCTCTTGGCCTTCTTCTTCGGAATCAGGACGACGAACGGCTCATAGGCATCATGCTTGCCGGTCACAGTGACGTGGATGCTGCGGGCGGAGCGCTTGACGTGCCATTCGCCGCGCGGCGGCTCTTCTGCGGGCATCGTCTCGGATTCCAGAGTGCTATTGAAGACATCAACAGCTTCTTCCGGGCGCATGTAGCGCGGGAGCGCCTTGATGATCTCGTTCGTGAGGAGGTCTTTGACGCTCGCGAGCTGCTCCTGCGTCTCCTTCATGTACGTACCGAGCTTGGCCGCCATCGCCATGTTGATGGCATCACGCTCGAAGAGCTCGAACAATTCTGGGATGAGGTTGTAGATGGAATCCCAATAGTAGACGGTCGTGCGGTTCCGGTCGATCATCTTCGCCACGCGCGACAGGGAATCCTTTTCACGGCGTCGGCGGAGAAATGCAAGTTTCTCGTGGATGGCGAACATCTTGTCCCTCTTCGGGAGCTCACCTCTCTGGGCGTAGTTCGTGTCGATGACGATCTGCCGCGCCGTATCATCGTCAATAGCTCCGTAAGCATAGACGATGGCAGGAATGGACGCGAAGCGGTCGTCTCCGGTCTTCTCGAAAAGGATGCGGTAGATTTCCGTACGGGTATTGCCCGCAAGAATCTGATAGTTGCCCGCCGCTTCGTCGAGCTCGCGCACGACGATCGGCTGCTGGAGTCCGGTGTTCACGATGCTGTCCGCCATCTGGATCTTCATGTCGTTGGAGGGCGGCGTGAATTTGTTCCAGGCGGCTGGTGTGGAGATCAGTAGTCCGATGGGGATGCGCTTGTATTCGCCTTTCTGGTCCGTCGTCTCCGAGAGGACGTCCTGGACTTCCTGGCTGGAAGCGTCGGCAATCTCCTGCTCGTCCTGCTTCAGTTGTTGCTTGATGGCGTCGAGGTTCTCGTTGACGTAAGTCGAAACGCCGACAGGTCCGACCTGGTCCGGAGTCATGTCCATGCGGACGGGCTTCATCTTGTCAAACATTCCCATTGAGCGTCGCCTCCTGCTTGATGCGTTCCTCCATCTCGTTGACGAGGAGCTCGTACTTCTTGGCAATCTTCTTGTTCGAGTAAGCGGCCGTCACGGGCTCTGCGCGGTTCTCCGCGTTGACAGCGTCCTGGCTGCGCGGAATAGTCGTCTTGAAGAGATGCTTGTCCCAGTTCTCCTTGAGGAACGGGAAGACCTCGTGGTAGCTCTTGTTGCGGTCATACGTCATTGTGAGGAAGATGCCGAGGAGCTTCAAACTCGGATTGCTCTCGCGGCAGGTGATCATCAGCTGCATGGCGCTGTTGGCGCCGTAGGTCGAGTCCTTGGCGGGGACGACAGGGATAATGACGTAATCCGACGCGATGAAGATGGCGGCCACCTCGTTGCCAAGCGACGGGCGCGTGTCGATGAGGATGTAGTCGTAACGGTCGAGCTTCTTGATCTCGAGCACGATCTTCTTCATGATGGTCGTGCCTCGGATGCTGTCGTTGCACATGTACTTGAACGTGTTGTCGAGGCGGATGTCCGCCACGATGATGTCGATTCGGGGAGACATCTCTGTTGGGTTGATATAATAGTCAACCGGCTTGTGGATGTCCTTCCCGTGCTCGTCCGTGTTCATCTTCATGCGGTCGAGGATGGCGTTGCCAATGTAGTTCTGGTGCATCTCCGACGGGTCGTAGCCGAAACGCGAAGAGAGGTTCCCTTGCGGGTCTGTGTCGACGACGAGGACGCGGTTCCCGCGCTTGGCGAGGATGTCTGCAAAAGCGGCGATGCTCGTCGTCTTGCTCGTGCCGCCCTTGTTGGTGGCGATGCATATCGTGATTCCCTTGTGATCCATGAGTTCTTCCTTTCTCTCGTAAAGGGCGTCCACGGCAGTATCGAGGACGCGGGCTTTTGGTTTGCCAGATTTCATGGCGAGCTTGTCGAGCTTCGCCGCGCTGTGGAAGGAGAGGCTCATCGAAAGCCTCTTCCTGTTCTTGACGGCCAAGATCCATCCCCTCCCGAAAGTGATGTTACTTGCACCACTTTTTCTTGATGATTCCATACTAGCATTAGTCAAAAAGACAGGCAATATGTTTTTAGAAAGGAGTGATTCCCATGACGTTGGAAAAGATGTTCCGGATTACACACGAATACGGGTACGACGGTCGCATCGGCTTCGGCAAGGAGGTTGCCAATCTCCGCTGCTTCAAAAGCCCGAAAGGCTTCCGCACCATCCATATGCCACGCCACCTGAAGCGCGTCATCCACTACAACACGAAGAAGCACGTCGACGGCATCGCCATCTTCTATTGGAATGCGATTACTGGCTTGTACGTCTCGCGCTACACGAGCGAGAAGAGCCTCCGCGAATTGTGCGAGCAGGCTATGGGCACGCCGAAGGAAGACCGCTACGCCGCTGCGTGAGATGAAAGGAGAGATTCATTATGCTGATGTATTTTTCTTGCCCGCTCCTTGAAGACGGGACGCCCGATTTCGACAACGCCGTGCAGCATCCGGGGCTCAGCCCGGACATCCTCGAAGCAGACTGGCTCGACTGGGAAGGCACCGGCGAGATGATTGACGGAGGCGTGTACAGCAATGGAGAGGAAGTCCGCTTCGTCCTCATCCGCCAGATTGCGGAAGCTGCCATGGAGCCTGCCGCATAATTATCTATTGATGTACGAAATAACTATCTTCAAAGATATTTACAAAAAACATCAATCGTTGTAGAATAAGGCTATTAACAATCTTAGTCCGAAGAAGGGAGGAACAAAGATTTGAGCTCAAAACATCAATCGAAAAAATACAAGCCGCTGAACTTGAAGAACTGCCGCCCGAAGAAAGACCGCATGGAACTGCTGTTCGAGAAGATCCGCCAACAGGAGGCGGATCGCAAGGGAACGCCCCTCATCGCAGAAGTTTCTCCGCAGGAGAAGCCGGTGCAGCAGATACCCGGCGAGCTCGACAAGAGAATCCAGGAGGAGCTCGAAAAGCCCGTACGGCAGTTCAGAGTCATCGAGACAGGAAAGGAAGAATCCATGAGCAGGAAACTGAAAGAGCTCGCATTCGCGGAAGAGCAGGAACACGAGGAGTGGTATATCAAGAACAACAGCACGCTCGCGCCGATGCTGGACTACCAGACGGTCATCCAGTTGTTCACGGACATCGTCGAGAACATCGGCAAGCAGCACGTCTGCTGCAACAACAAGCTGTCCGACACCGACCGGAAGATCCAGGACCTCCTGCATGAGATCCGCATGCCGAAGAGAAATGCCTACGAAGGATTCAAGCTCTACCAGATGCTCCACTACCTCGAGATCGAGCGGCAGGCGTACAAGGACGGCCTCGCCATCCTGACGCCGCTGGCAAACTTCGCCAACGCGAACAGGGAATTGCTCCAGAAGCTTCAGAACATCTGCCAGCGCCTCGCTGACCAGAAGGAGCTGAAGGAGAGCCGCATATATATGCCGAGGTCCAATTTGGATTTGCCCATCGGTGATGCCTTTCGTGCGTTGCCGAAGGAGGAGCAGGAGCGTATCCGCCAGAACTATGAGAGCCGGCGCCGCGCCAGCTGATATTTAAGTACCGTTTCGGTACTCAATTCGACAACTGAATACGGAAAGGAGCGATGAACGCGAAATGTATGCACCGTTGCATTGCCACACGGCAATCGGATCTATCAAGGATTCCATCCTGAAGATCGACGACTTCGTGAAGAAGGCGAAGTCGCTCGGTCTCACGCATATCGCCATGACCGATCATGGTTCTATGGCGGCACTGGTGGAGTTCCACGAGAAGTGTATGGAGGAAGGCATCACCGGAATCATCGGCATGGAAGCCTATGTCGTGCCCGACAGGACGATCCGCCATAAGGAAACCAGATGGCATCTTGTCTTGCTTGCGAAGAACAAGGAGGGTGTGAAGAACCTCATCCGCATCCACAACGATGCGCGACTCCACGGCATGTACTGCGACAAGGCCCGCACGGACTACTCCGTGCTGGAGAAATACGGGAAAGGCATCATCGCCCTTTCCGCCTGCGTCGGCGGCGAAATCCCGCAATGCATCCTCCATGGACTGGAGGAAGGCACCGAGCCGCAGGAGCAGAAGGCGTGGATGCTGAAAGCTGTTGAAGCCATGAAGCGCTACCAGTCCTACTTCGATGACTTTTACCTTGAGATACAGCCAGGGCATTTCGATGCCCAACTCAGGGTAAACAACGTCATCGTGCAGATGGCGCAGATGTTCAACGTCCCGCTTGTCGCGACGAACGACGTCCACTACCTGAACGCAGAAGACTACCTCATGCACAACGTGCACGTGCAGTCCTTCCGCAAGGATGACGAGGAAGCCTTCGCATACCCGGACAAATGCTACTACCTCATGACGGAGCAGGAGCTCAACAGCTATTTCATCCGCACGAAGCGCGTGACGGACGAGGTCGTAACCGAGGCCATCGCGAACACGAACAAGGTCGCCGCCCAGTGCGACGGCGAAGTGGAGTATGGCTTTAAGATGCCAGCATACCAGGACTTGCCGGAAGGCGAGACAGAGGACAGCTGGCTCGTGAAGCTCTGCCAGAAGGAGCTCAACCGCCGCCTGCCGATGTTGAAGAATCCGGCGGCTTACGAGGAACGTTTACTCTACGAGCTCGACGTCATCACGAAGCTCAATTTCTCGGGCTACTTCCTTATCGTGTATGACTTCCTGAACGCCGCTCGCCGTAAGGGTGTCTCCGTCGGGCCGGGGCGTGGTTCTGTTGGAGGCAGTCTCGTAGCATGGCTTTTGGATTTCTCCGTAGCCGATCCCATCAAACACCATCTGATGTTCGAGCGTTTCCTTAATCCGCACAGGAAAGGGGCGCCCGACGTGGATACCGATTTTTCGGATACTTTGGCGATGCGGAATTACATCATCCAGAAATATGGCAAGGAACACTGCGCCCTTGTTGGAACATACGGCGTCCGCAAGGCGAAGGCCGCTATCAAGGCAGCGGGACGCCTGCTCGAAGTCGACCTCGACACCGTCAACAAGATCTGCAAGGCGGCGCCGTTCCGCGTGTATGGCGACGACGGCGAGGAAGTGAAAGACCCAACCATCGAGCAGATGCTGGATGCGAGCGCCAAGTTCCGCAGCTTCCAGATGGAATACCCGGAGCTCTTTTCAACAGCGGAAGACATGGAGTCGTTCCCCGTCCTCTACGGCATCCATGCCGCAGGTATCGTAATCACGCCAGATAACATCCTGGAGAAAATGCCTGTTCGTTGGGACGAGAAGAAACAGGTTCTCGTGTCGCTCATTGACAAGAACTCGATCGAGAAAATCGCCTTGAAATATGACTTCCTTAGCCTGAATACGCAGGCCATCGTGGATAAGACCATCAAGGATACCGGCGTGAAGCTCTACTGGAATGACGATGCGTTCTATGAAGATCAGAAAGTATGGGACAGCATCGGAACATCCAACACCATTGGCATGTTCCAGATCAGCTCCGCCCTCTACCGTCAGCGCATGCCGCGCCTGAAGCCGCGCAGCCTCGCGGACATGGCGGCGTGCATCGCGCTCGTGAGAGGCCCCTGCATCTCGTCCGGGACGGACCAGGACTACATGGACATCCTCGAAGGAAAGAAGCTCGTTGCTTCCATCGACCCGAAATACGACGAGGTCACGCGTTCCACGAACGGTATCTGTATCTATCAGGAGCAGCTGATGAAGATTGCTGTTGCGTATGGCATGACGCAGGACGAGGCGGATCAGCTCCGCAAGGCCGTGTCGAAGAAGAAGCAGGACAAGATTTCCGCATTGAAGGACATCTTCTATAAGGACGCGGCAGCCTGCGGAACGAGTGCCGCCGCCATCGACAAGATCTGGGCCATCATCAAAGCAGCCGGCAAATACAGCTTCAACGCCAGCCATGCCATGTCTTATGGCATTCTTGTGTACACAAGCGCATGGCTGAAATATCACTATCCGCTACAGTTCATGGCAAACACGCTCACGAACGCTTACGAATCCGGAAAGGACGAGAAGAGGATAGAGGAGATGGTGCAGGATTGCCAGCGGCTCGGCATCCGGTTCCTTCCGATTGATGCAAGGAAATCAAAGTGGCGCTTTATGCCGGAAGACGGCAAGCTCCGCATCGGCCTGTGCGCGCTGAAGACCTTCGGCGAGCCCGCCATGCAGGAACTCGAAGAAGCGCGGGCTACATCGCCGGACGACATCTTTGAGGGAATCTACAAATTCCTGACGACGAAGGGCTCGAAACTCGACAGAAAGAACGTGTCAGCGCTCATCTTTGTGGGTGCGTTCGACTATGATGACGAGGCGGACAAGGAGCAGCTACTTCAGAAGATGCTCAACGCGAAAGCCTCCACGAAGAGGGAGAAGCAGCTCGGCATGCCGTTCCCGGAAAAGTTCGTGCCCTGCACTGGCTGCGAGCTGCGCTTGAATGACGATCCTGCGGACATTGAACGGAAGCTCCTGCGCGTAAATTATCTCCACCGTCCAGGCGCGGAGCTCGACCCCATCGGGTTCAACCAGAAAGCGAACGACGACCGGTTCTCTGGCGTCGTGCAGATTACGAGCGTACGTCACAAGACGGACAGGAACGGGCGCGAGATGGCGTTCGTCGACTTGGCGGCATCCGATTGCCACATCGACGGCATCATCTTCGGTTCGACGTACGCGAAGATCGACACGTCCAACGTCCGCAAGGGCAAGAATGTAAGGATTTTCGCAAAGAAGCAGAATGACGATGAGTGCATAATATTCAAGCTGGATGCAGCGTGAAAGGAGGAAGGATTTTGAGCAACAGGACTGTCTGCAACGCAGAGATTTTCTGCGACGATGAATATTTTGGCGATATCAAACAGGCGCTGGATGACCTGAACATCTCCATCGAGAGCTATTCGTGGTCTGCAAAAAACGGCAGTGTCAGTTTCGAGGTCTACGACATCGGAACGGAAGACGTGAAAGAGCTTGTTAGCGGGCTTGGCGACAAGGCTGACGACTACAACTTCTATTTCGAGAGTTATGACTACGGCGACAAGTGGCGCTATACGAAGGAGTTCGGAGAAGAGGGCGAAGAGACGTACTACAAGTCGGATGCCGTCCGCCATTTACGGAAGCTGGGGTACGCGCCCGCAGAAATCGAGAAGATTCTCGAAGCGTTCTGAAAGGAGGAAATGAATTTGTCAACAGCATACGACATCCTGATTGATGCGGCGAGGAACAGCCTGACGCTCGCCAGCAAGATTTTCGAGGGGAAGGAGCCGGAGAAGGATGAGGAGCGCCTGAAGCGCATCCGCACGCTCCGCCACGAGATCGACCTCTGCCTGGAGGAAGAGAAATTCCGCATGAGCGTATATGATTCGTACCAGGAGCGGTGCGACAAGGAACTGAAGCGCATCGACAAGGTCGTCAAGTACGCCAGCAAGTACGCGGGTGGCGCGAAAGAGGAGCTCGAAGAGCTCCTCGATGACGACTTTCTGGAAGACCTCGTGGAAGCCGCCCGCAACTCCGTCTACGACCTGAAGCTGGAAGGCAGGGACTATGAAGGCGACTACTACGCGCCGTACAGCGTTTACCGCCAGCCGATGTCCCGCAGGACGCAGAACTGGCGCAACCTGATGAAAGACGAGATTCTCTTGACAGCGAAGACGGCGCAGGAGAAGCTCGGCAAGGCCATCAACATGGTGGTCTCGCGCGTCAACTACGAGCCGGATGCCGTCCAGAGCGTCAAGAAAGAGCTCGGGGAGAACGTCCGCATCTACGGCATGTATGATTCGTCGTCTCTCCAGGAGTCGCGCGACGTGCGCAGCAGCATGGAGCGCTGCGCCCTCGGCTCTCCGGAGCACTACAAGGTGCAGAACAAGGCCTTCGACCTCATCTACACTCGCACTCTCACGGCGACCAGCTACTACAGCAACGAAGGCGCACCGGCATCTGCCGAGTCTCCCGTCACAAAGGAGCTGAAGCGCCTGTGGCGCTACCTCGCGCCGGGCGGCGTGCTCCTGATGCTCGTGCCGAAGTTCTGCATGCGCCAGAAGGAGCGCACGGTTGCGTCGAGTTTCTACGAGCTCTTGGGCAACAAGCGCGTGAAAACGATGTACGAGAACCTCGACATGCGACTGCTCGTTCTCCGCAAAGGCGTAATCATCGAGGAGACGGAGAAGGAAGCGACGTATCAGAAGCTGACGGAGATGAAGGAGAGCGAAGGCTCGCTCGCCGGTATCCTGGAACATGCTTTTGACAAAGCTCCTGCGTACGACCTCGGTCCTGTCCGCCTGTTCAAAGGAGAGGAGCAGGACAAGCTCATCCTCGAAATCGCACTCGAGAAGTCGACGCTGAAAGTCAGTATGGCGAAGACGACGCAGCACGCCATCGAGCCGCTCTTGCCTTTGAAGAAGGGGCAGATCGGTCAAATCATTGCGTCCGGCCGCCTGAATGGCATCATCGACGAGGGCGACGGCTACAAGCACATCATCAGCGGGCGTGTCGTCAAGGGCACGCGCCGTACGCACAAGGAAGATTATGACGATCCGGAACACGCGAGAGAGGAAGACAAGATCATCCGTAACAATCTCGTGGAGATCAACGCGCTTGGAGGTGACGGCAAGATCCGCACCATCTCCATGGCTGTTTCCGGCTGATATACGGAAGGAGAGATCATACTTTGCTCAGCTCAGCAATCATTGAAACCTACAAGAACAGCAAGGACATCAACGGGCATTATTCCGTGAACTATGATGTCTTCGCTACGGACCGCTATTCCGACCGCGTGCTGTTCATGTCCTTCATTGACGAGGCGAACCGCATGCAGAACCTCATCGCGTCGCACAAGCATGGCGACCGCGTCATCATCCGCCTCAACAGCACGCGCTACGAGGTGAACGCGAAGAACTCGACCATCGAATCGCAGCGCATCGGCGACTACACGCATGTGTTCCTCCGCTATAAGCAGGAGGACGAGGAGCGCCCGACGGATCAGACGTTCCTGCTTTTCGAGGACTTTACGAGCGACGACTTCGACGTGGTCGAGGATGCATCAAAAGTGCCGGAGAGCGTCGTCGAGCAAGTGCGCGAGTGCATCATGGAGCATACGGCTGTCCCGTTCGTTGCAGAATGGGCTCCGTATGTGGCGAAAGAGCTCCAGCGCCGCCATGCGTTCGAGTACGCGCGCATCGAGGACTATTCCGGCCACCGTGAGAAGTATGGCTTCAAAAGCCTCATTGTCTTCCACCTGCGGAATGAGGACGTGGAGTCCATCATGAGCTTCGGCCTCAGCCACAAGCGCATCTCTATCGACGGGTGCAACAAGGTGTCCGAGCGTTTCAAGCACGCTGCGAAGAACATCTCCGAGTACCAGCGAGAGTTCGGCCAGGATCTCGCGGAACATACCACCAAAGAGTTCCATCCCGCGTTCAACCCGAAGACGGAGGAGGTGAGCCAGCGCGTCAACGACTTCTTCGACATTTGCACGTATTATGTGCCGGATGTCCAGAAGTTCCGCGTGCAGAAGAACGTCATCGAGGCGGGCGTCCGCTGCCTGAAGAAAGGCAGGAACTTCATGCTCGCCGGCCAGACGGGCGTCGGCAAGACGCTCATGTCCATCGGCACGGTGTACGCATCCGCGTGGAGGGACGATTTCAGCTGCATCGTCATGGCGCCGAGCCATCTGGTTGCTCAGTGGGGCGACGAGATCCGCGAGAAAGTCCCCCTGTCCGAAGTCATGGTCGCCGACGACCTGGCCGGCTTCATGAAAGCGGAGCGGGAGCTGAAGAATCCCCTGCGTATGCGCAGCCTGTGGGTCGTCATGAGCTACAACACGGTAAAGGCGACGTACAGCGAGCATCCGGGCGTCGTATGGAGCGATGCGGCGAAGGGCTATGTCTGCCCGCACTGCGGCCGCCCGCTCGCGTTCCGCCATCTCTCCATGGATGACGGCGTGAACCAGGAGTACGCCATGATGAACGCCACGGCGGAAGATTTCCTCAAAGAACCGTCTGAGACGGAGGACAAGAAGACCCGCTATTGCAAGCAGGTGTTCGATGCCGACGGCAAGGTGGTGGACGGCTGCGGCGCGAAACTGTGGACGGCCAGCACGCGCGAGAACAGCAACGGCACATGCAACTCCGAGCTCTGGAACCACCCGGAGACGACGGAGGATGCGTGGGTGAAGATCAGCGGCCTCGGCTGGGTCCAGAAGGGCCGCATCCAGGAGCTCAAAGAGAGCATCGACTTCCGTATCGAGCACTACAACACGACGCGCCGCAACAGCATGCGTTACAAGGAGCTGAAGCGCTGGCAGAAGGCGCTCATCAACTACGAGGCGCGTGGCGTCGTCATGCAGTACCCGCACCGCTATTCGATTGCCAAATACATGCGCAAGCATCTGAACAAGGCTTTTGACTTCGCCATCTTCGACGAAGTCCACAAGCTCTCCGGCGATTCGCGCCAGGGCGAAGCATTCGGCCAGGTGACGAACGCGGTGAAGAAGAGCGTGTTCCTGACGGGCACCCTTTCCAACGGCTACGCATCCGGATTGTTCTACATCCTCTTCAGGACACAGGCGGCGAAGATGCTGTCCGACGGCTTCCGCCATGACTCCGTCACGGAGTTCCAGGAGAAGTACGGTGTCAGCGAGACGACACAGGTCGTCAACGGCCGCTATGACCGCGAGCACCGCCGTCTCGTTGACATCCGCCGTCATAACAAGAAAAAGGAGATGCCTGGCATCTCCCCGACAGTCGTCGCGGACTACCTCATGAACAACATGGTGTCAGTCACCAAACGCGACATCTCGAATCACCTGTGCGACTACAAGGAGATCCCGGTGGGCATCCGCATGGACAAAGAGATGGGTGATGCATACCACCGCATCATCCGGAACGTCACGACGTACATCTCCGTGCGCGGGCGTTACCGCAATGCTGGAACGACGCGCTATATCAAGAACGCGCTCAACATCGCTGACATGTTCCTCGACCAGCCGTTCGGTTTGGATACCGGCGACTCCGCTGGCCTCAACGTCATCGAGCTCAGCCCGGACACCATCCGCCCGAAGGAGCAGAAGCTCATCGACCTCGCTCTTGAAAAGCAGGAAGCCGGGGAGAAGATGCTCGTGTACCTCAACTGGACGCAGAAGACGGACATCGCGAACCGCCTCGCGCAGCTCCTCGACGACAACGGCATCTCTGCTGAAGTCATGGGAGCGAACGTGAAGCCGAACGAGCGTGCCGGCTGGCTCGCGCAGCAGGCGGCCGACGGCGTCGACGTCGTCATCATGAACCCCCGTCTGGTGGCAGAGGGCATGAACCTGCTCGAGTATACCAACATCGTTTTCTATGAAGTGGGCAGTGAGCTGACGACGGTGCGACAAGCATCGCAGCGCTCGAACCGCATCAACCAGGAGAATCCCGTCACGGTCTATTTCTTTTACTACAAAGGGACTGTACAGGAAGATTCCCTCGGTCTCATCTCGCAGAAGCTCAAGGCTTCCAAGGCGATCGAGGGCGATTTCACGACGTCCGCGCTGCAGGACATGACGGAAGATACCGACATCCTGACAAAGCTCGTCAACAGCATCGTCAAAGACGAGCATATCTCCGTCAGCGAAGACAACTTCGAGAACAGCAGGGAGGAAGAGGAAGCCGATGCGACCGAGACGGATGTCTTCGTCGAAGAGGCGAGCGACCTCCACTTCGAACCGCTCCATTTCGCGTTCGCGGAGCCGGAGAATCCAAAGTACCTTTCCTTTTGCGCTTAAGAAACACTGAATTTTTTGGGGGAAAATCCTTCCAGATGCACAAGTACCCGCATTGCGTTTCGTAATGATGGGGGCAGATGCTTGTGCATCTCAAAGGAGGTTTCGTCAAATGTTGCATCTGAAACAGGTCACGCAGCCGTTTACTTGGGAAAGAGACCACATAACAGGAGATTATATTAAGTATGGTGATTTTTACTACTGGGACGACGAGGACAACTTCGTCGTGTCCCTGAAGACATACAGGAAATTCAAAGAAATAAAGAAGCGCGAGGATTGGGATTACTCCCGCCTGCAGAACGCAGCCACGCAGTATGAATACGAGCAGGCCATCAAGGAGCAGACACGCGAGTTCCAGATGGAGACGCTCTTGGACCGCAAGGTGGAAGGAGAAGACTGATGGCGGACGAAGAGAAGAAGCAGGAATCCGGGGATACCAGCACGCATGAGGGCGAATGGTGGGTGCGCCAGAATGATGGTGTCGTCGTTGAAGACTGCATCCCTGAAACGCAGGCAGCACTTGTCGACCTCGGTCATTGGTTTCATGACAGGGCAGGGCATTGCCTGGTCTGCACGGCGGGCACGAACGGAAAGCACGCGGGCGGCGAACACAGCCATGCGGCCGGATGGAAGCTCGACGTCAACGACTGGTACGGCCCTGAAGGGCTCGGCGGCGAATATTTCGGCTACCCGCTCGATACGGCTGGCACGCAGTTCTTGGCAGAGTTCATTGATTATGGACACAGCCTTGGCTTGGGCATGGCTATCGAGGGCGATCATGTCGATGTCCAGGTCGACGGACGGGAGTGGACGACCGGCGAAGAGTTCGGCGGCTACAAGAACCCGAACGGCAACAAGACGAAGTTCTCGCCCAACGGCAAGTCGCCGTCTGCCGGCGGCCCGCACAGCAACGGCAACGCTTACCTGAACAACATCAAGGATCACGGCGGTATGCTCGAACTCATGCCGTCAGGGAAGACGTATGCCGAGTCCGTTTACCCAGACTATGTCTATGTCTCAGGCAACATCCCGTGCTCGCCCATCGAGAAGACGGTCGTCAACAAGACGGGCGCGCTCGACAAGAAAGACACCTACAGCGTGATGACGGATCGCACGATGCGGGACATCACCGGACTGGAAACCGAGCCGTTCACGGCCGGCAAGGCGATGGAGCAGGCGCAGCGCCAGTTCGATCCGACGAAATGCCAGCTGGAAGTGAAGGTCCCGAACGCCGGCAAGCCTTTGAATAATAATGACCCGTTTCCTGCGGATCTGAAAATCGAAGAGTTGGAGCGCCATCTCCCCCGCGTCAAGCAGTACAAGATGCCGTACGACAAGAATGTCGGTGCGACAAAGTCCATTGCGGCGGCGCTCCTGCATGTCTCCGACTATACGGAGAAGCGCCTCGTGCGCCTCGAAAACAACATGGCTACGCTCATGCGATACGTTTTCGCTATGGGATCTCGCGTTGCCATAAACTGCGTCTATTGGGGAGGAACCGACCATCGTAGCAAATATTGTACGGTTCGCTGCCTGAAGGACAACCGTATCGAGGACGGCCAGGTGATGCAGATCGACCAGTGCCTTTCGTGCTCCCGCTACGAACCCATCATCGGACAGACGTATGATCTGATGGGAGAAGTCGGTGCGAATCTCGCGAACATCGAAGACGATATGCAGATGGGCTACATGAACATGGATGAGTATATCAACTTCCTCCGCGTGGAGAAGATGCACGACAAGAAGAAGGCGCAGACGCTCGCCTACATCAACCAGAAGCAGCGCAACCCGAACGACGTGTCGTTCAAGGACCAGTGGGACAAGGGCATGGAGATGAGCTGGAAGCTCACCCCTGTCGAGAACCAGAAACCCCAGATCAATTGGAGGAAGGACATCAACAGCAAGGACGAGAGCCCGAAGAAGCTCGACTCCTACCAGTCCGGCCCGGGCCAATCGGGGAACGACCCCGGAAGCACGCTCGGGAAAGGCGCTGCGGCCTCCGCGATGGAGGAGCATCTCAAAGCCATGCAGGCTATCCTCGACACGAAGCCGAAGGAGACGAAGGACCCTCAGACGGGCGAGACGAAGACGGAAGACCCGTATCCGACCGCCCGCCCCGCTATCGCGGAAGGATTCAAGAAGGGCGAGGCCGCCGCGAAATCCGCGCTCGAAGCCATGAAGAACAATGGTTACGAGCAGGCGCTTCAGAACGCTTGCTCTAACGCATCGTCGTTCGACCCCGTGCTCGCGTTCTCTATCGCATCCCTCGTGTCGGGCGGTGACATCCGTGGCGATGGCCTCTTCAAGCTTGGCGGCGAGAAGCCGGAAGACCAGACGAAGGCCGGCATCGACCACTACAACGAGCTGAAGAAGGACTACGGCAAGGGGAGCAACCCCATCGGCCCGGTGCAGGCGTGGAGCGGATGGAAGGACGGCCTCGACTCCATCAACAAAGACAACTCGACGTATGATGAAGCGTGGGCAAAGGCTGTTGGAGGAGACACGTTCTTCCCGGCGGTCGCAAAAGCGTACGAGACGATCGCCAAGTCCTGCACCAGCCTGTCACAAGCGAGCGCGAAGCCGACAACGGACGGCGCGCCGAGCATCGAGTTCCCGCTGAAGTCGGGAGACCTTGCAAAAGCGTACTTCGTTCAGGACTTCGGAGCGACGTCTGTAGGCGGCACTGTGGCTCTCGTGTCGGATGCCGTTTGCATCGAGCTGAAGGAGAGTGTTCCCGTCTACGCCCCAATAGAGGGTTCGTATTCCAACGTTGCATACGATGATACGTATGGCAACTATACGGTCGTCAAGGCAAGCAACGGGCGCACGTACCTCATCGGCGGCCTCGATACGTGGGACACGCTCAATGGAGATGTCATTCACGCGAAGAACCAGATTGGCACGACGACGAACCGCCTCGTGCTGAAGGTGATGGACAACGGTCAGGCCGTCGACCCGAAGGTCGTCTGGCCGTCCCTCTCCGGCAAGTGCACCACGGAGAAGTCGATCGGCGAACAGATTGCGGACGAGAACAGCATCAGGGCGAACAACGATTGACCAGAATCACTCCTCCATTTGGAGGAGTGAGATTTTTTGTGCCGAGAGCTTCCCGGTTCGGTAATATGCACTTAGATATATCCTATGTTGCAACAAGGAGAAGATACAAATGAGCGACTTTTTGAAGTTTTTCAAGGGAGACGTGACGGCCGGCAAGCAGGACGGCGTCGACATCTCCTCCGGCGATCTCCAGAACCCCGTTGCCTTCGACCTCAACCTGACGGCGGAGCAGACGGGTTATGCTAAGCTCGCAGTCCGCTGCGACAACGGCTTCGCTGCCGACGGCGACGTGGAGATCGAGGTCAAGTACAAGACAGTCGACAACAGCGACGCTGCAAAAGCGATGGTCGGCCGCTACATGCTCGCTGTTGATGAAGGCTATGACGACCAGACGGTGTCTGGCGCGACCTTCACGAACCGCATCTCCATCTCGGGCCTCGAGGACTCGAACAAGCTGTTCTGGCTCCGCTGCACGTCGTCGAAGGATGAGGCGCCGTCCGTGGACAAGAACTGCGTCCTGCATGCGGAAGCGATGATCAAACTGAAGACGGACGCATCGGCGAACTCGTAAGGGAGGGACCGGAATGTCCGAAGAGAAGTATATCGTCCTCGATGCGGACATCCTCCGCAAGACGACAAAGAAGGATGAGGCGCAGTCCGGCATCATGCGCTCCACCGGGGCACATGAAACACCGGACTTCGTGCTGGAGCGCCGGACGTACAAGGAGGCGCAAGCCGAAGCAGGCATCCAGAGGGAGACGGTAGGGCGTGTCGAGACGGATGCCGACATCCGCCGCATCACGTATACCGGTGTATCCTACAAGACGGACCCTTCAGTCAAGGTCACGTCCGACCTGGCGAAGACCATCAACAGCAACCTGCCTCATCTCGCGACGACGGAATACGTCGAGGACCAGATCAAGAAGAGTCTCTCAGACTCGAAGGAGATGCAAGAAGTCCTTGCGAGCATCAAGGATACGATGGCTGACGACAACGTCGATCGCATCCTCAGCGCCATGGGCAAGTACCTCCCGCTTTCGGGCGGCACGGTACGCGGCGACCTCGAGGTGCTCGGCATGGTCAGGGGCAAGGTGGCGAGCGCGGACAAGGCGACGTTCACGGAGTACGCGAACCGCGCAGACCGTGCGAACCTCGCCGACACCGCAACTGTCGCGACGACGGCGCAGGAGTGCGCTGGTAATGCCTTGACAGCCGACAAGGCATCGTACGCTTCGCGGGCGGCCGTGTCGGACAGCTGTACAGGCAACGCTGCAACAGCGACCATCGCAGAGACGGCGAAGTCCGTCGAGTCCGTCCCGTGGAGCTCCGTCCAGGACGCGCCGAAGAAATATCCGGCGAACGGCGGCGACGCGGACACTGCGAAGATTGCGGAAAGCGTCGACTGGAGGGGCGTCAGGAACGCTCCGGACTTCCTTACGGAGGTCAAGTGGTCGGACATCCGAGGCGTACCTCCGACGGCGGAAGCCACGACGATCGCATGGGAGAATGTCACGGGACGCCCGACGGCCATGCGTGCCGACGGTGGCGTCGCGGACAAGGCCAAGTCCGTCGACTGGGCGGATGTCCAGAACAAACCCGCAGAACGCATCATCACATGGGATGACGTCACGCAGAAGCCGTCCATCTACCTGAAGGCAGACAAGATCGACTGGAACCTCGACGTCATCAACAAGCCGAAATATTTCCCGACGAAGTCCGTGACGTGGGAACAGGTGACGGGGAAGCCCGACCTGTTCCCGAACCAGCCGGTCAGCTACAAGGACCTCCTGAACGTGCCGGACAAGTTTCCGACGACATGGGAGCAGATTGCAGGGAAGCCGGTGGACCTCGTGCACGCCAGCGACAAGATCGCGATGGCGGCGCATGCCGACAAGGCGGACCTCGCAGTCAGCGTCCCGACGACGGACCTCGGAGGGAACATCTGGATCGAGTTCTGATTCAATTCTTAAGTTTTACATTTGGTGCGATTCTATTTACTTTTTGCCATAGAAGTGCTACACTTGAAGCGTGGTAAACAGGAACCAGCCTCGTAGCGATCCCGGAAGCAGACGAAGCTGTGCCAGTGAACAATCTACGCATAGTGAGGAGGACTCATGAACAAGAAGAAATCGCCGAAGCTCTGCTTCGCCGCGCCAGAATACTTTTCCTTGGATTTTGAACACGATCGCTACAAGATGCTGGAGACACCGACACTGCAAAAACTCTGCCTGCCCCCAGAGGGGAGCCTCCGCGAGCTGGAAGAGAGCGCCTGCATCCTGCCGGAATGCATGCACGCATTCCTCAGGGACAGGGACAGTCTCCTCGAGCTCTACGGCATGGGCATCGAGGGCAACAGCGAGCTGCACCAGCTGATGTATGTTCTCTCCGCTGACATGTTGCGGTACATCCCTGTCAGCGTGACTGTCGTCTTCAAGTGGGACGAGACATCCCGCACGGTGAAAGAAGCCACCGGCAAGATGACGATCGTGCGGGAGATTCCTGTGGCGAGTATCCGTCGCTGTCAGGAGAGGCAGATCGCCTGAGAAAATCTTTTATTGGGGTTTTGTGAGCCGTCCGTTGCGGGCGGCTCTTTTTGATTGCGAAATTCTGGACTATCGTATTTCGTCTGTGAATAAGAGCGCTTTGCCACCGTAACTCCAATGGAGAGGAACTGGCGTAGCAGGGATTTTCTGATTCGCGTCGAACTGAATAAATAGTCAACGACGAAGGGACGGATGGCGATGTCGCAGCAAGAAAACCTTCACGGATGGCTGCAAGATGCGTATGACAGGCTGGAGGAAAGGCTGATGCCGACGATCCCGTTGACGGCTTGGAAGCCGGGGGATTTGGATCCGCCTTGGTTCAATATGCATACCGGCGAATTCTATGGGGACATCTATCAGGAATACTGCGAAAAGAACGGCGAAGACTGGAGGACATCCCCTATGAATTTTGCCATAAAAGCTCGTCATTTTATTGGTGGACCATCAGGAAGAAAATAATGGAGATGCACAGAAAACAGATACGAACGAGGATTTGCTGGATGCCGTGCAGGGATGAGAGACTTCCAGTAGAATATGACCGCGCGGGGAAAGGAAGGAAAAGAGATGGACAAGGAAACGTTTGAAAAGCAGGTCGACGAGCTTACGCTCGCGCTATTGTACCTCAACCGATTCAAAGAGCGAGGAGATTCCTACTGGCGCTCGTGGAAGGGATATGACTTTGATTCCCTCAGCAGTCTGACAGATCAAGGGATGCTCTATGATGGCAGCCATCGGAGCAAGTCGGTCGCATTGACGAACGAGGGGATGCAGAAAGCCAAAGAGCTTTTGAAGCAGTTGCACATGGAAGATCCGTGGAGAGACAGCGAAGACTGATTTTTTTTGTTTGACGGGAGGAGCATGTATGGGAGACGTCAAGTACGAAATTATGCAGGAAATCGGTGTCCTGTCCGAGAATTCAAAAGGCTGGCGCAAGGAGCTCAATCTGGTCTCTTGGAATGGGAAGCCGCCGAAGTTCGATTTGCGCGATTGGGCGCCAGACCACGAGAAGATGGGGAAGGGAACGACGCTCACGAATGATGAGCTCAAGAAGCTCTACGAGATTTTGGCAGAGATGCACGAATCAAGATAGTGTTTGGCGAATCTATGCTTTCGGATATACGGGGGGTCAATTACCCACCACCTAGCGGCTTCGCCGCTTGAGGTGGGGGCTTGCAAGAGCCCGGAGTAATTGAGCAGAGACAACGACACAGCAGGAGCATCTGCACCGCCTTGGGTGATGACAAGCCTCTTGCGCCGGGGGTGGCTGTGCCGAGTCTATGGCACCACAACTCTGTGCCGTCAAGGCACGGAGGCTTATCGCAAAAGGAGTTTTCCTAATGTATGTTGTCTATGTCCTGAACCAGAGCGGCAAGCCGCTCATGCCGACCAGAAGGTTCGGCCATGTCCGCAGGCTCCTGAAGTCCGGGATGGCGAAGGCCGTTTCCACAAAGCCTTTCATCATCCGCTTGCAGTATATATCAAGCGACACAAAACAGCCGCTTCATGGGGCAACCGACCCTGGGCGCACGAACATCGGCGAAGCCGTCATCAATGACAAGGGCGAAGTTGTGTATGCGGCGCATGTTGCCAGCAGGAACAAAGAAATCCCGAAACTCATGGAAAACCGTGCCAGTCACCGCAGTGCTTCCCGCAGGGGCGAACGCCTCCGCCGCAAGCGCCGGGCTGAAAAGAACGGCACGACAACCGAGTTTCCGAACGGAAGAAAGCTCCCCGGCTACGAGGATGGTGTCCTGCCGCTGAAGGACATCATCAACACTGAGGCAAAGTTCAACAACCGCAGGCGGCCTGCTGGCTGGCTCACGCCGACAGCGCGGCAGTGCGTGCAGACGCATCTGAGCATGGTGCGCCGCATCTGCAAGTTTCTGCCCGTCACGGACTGGACGCTGGAGTACAATCGTTTCGCCTTCATGCAGCTGGAGGATGGGACAGTCCGTGGCTGGGACTTCCAGAATGGACGCCTGAAGGGCTACGCAAGCAAGGAAGACTATGTCTGTGCCTTGCAGGATGGCAGGTGCGCCCTGTGCGGCGAGCCCATCGAGGACTACCACCACATTCTGCCGAAACACAAGGGTGGCTCCGATACGCCGGAGAACCTTGTCGGCCTCTGCGCCTCCTGCCATGCGGCTGTGCATGCAAGAAAGAAAAGTCTCTCGCAGATTGGCAGGGCAAAGAAATATGCTGGCACGTCCATCGTCAACACAGCCATGCCCTTCATCTGGGACGGGCTTGTCCGCATGTTCGGCGAAGACGCCCATATCTGTGAGGGCCAGGATACTGCGGATGCCCGCAAGGCCCTCAATGTCCCGAAGGAACACTTTACCGATGCAGTCTGCATCGCTGGCCTCGGCTCTGGAATCATGCCGCGCTACGATGATGCACAGCCGTTCGAGCTCCGCCAGTTCCGCAACCACGACAGAGCCCTCATCAAGGCGCAGACAGAACGGACGTATCGGCTGGATGGAAAAATCGTTGCTAGGAACCGCAAGCCCCGTTTTGAGCAGAAAGGGCCAGCTTTGTCTGATTGGTTCGACTCCGTTGCCAAGGAAAAGGGAGAGAAAGAGGCCATGCGCCTTCTCTCGAAGCTCGAAGTCTCAAAAAGTCAGCGGCGGTACAACAATCTGGAGCGGCATCTTCCAGGCTCCGTATTCCTGTACAAGGGGAAGCGCTACGTAATGCAGGGCCAGCGGACGAACGGAAACTATCTCATCCCCGTCGGTCATGCAGACTGGAACCTTCCAAGGAAACAGTGCACATTTGTTGGCTTCCAGTCTCTGGCCTATATCTAGAAAGGAGGTGCGGGCATTCCTCCCCGCCCTAGCGCCTGCGGCGCTTGAGGACGGGGTATCCTGCCCGCAATTCAGATGAAATCATGATGATGCTATTGCTCAAAGCGACGTTCGACTCGGGAAGCATGGCATGCCAAATGGTGCCGGATGTCATCCGCGTCGAAGACGGGACGGACGAGAGGGAGCAATATTGCAAGATATTGGATTGCAGCCATGTAGACATCAAGCAGGAGAAAATTGACGGAAAAGAGTTTTGCGTTCTTTCGGATGCGTACGGCCATGAAGCAGGGAAATTTCCATCGTACCTTTGCGAAAGTGAAAACTGCGTCTGCTTTGGGAATGTGCTCTTTGGCCGCATTGGGGACAAAGGGAAAGAAACCAGCATTCAGAAAGGAGATATTCCTGTCCTCACGAAGCACCTGTACAAGAACGTCCAAAAGCTGAACGTTATGCAGGCGGTGAGCGAGAGGCCGTAGTGGAGGTCTCTTTTTTCTTGCCTTATTGATACGTTCCAAGTAAAATAAATGTGGAGGCGAGGCACGTTGGATCCTAGGCAAATGGCAGAACAAATTGTGAGCGCTCTTGACGCCCGTCACTATGATCCAATGAACGATGTTCTGTTCAAGTTCATCTTCGGAAAAGTCGAACGCAAGGACATCACGATTGATTTTTTGAATTCTGTGTTGGAACCCTCACTGGGGCACAAGGTCAAAGACCTTCGATTTATCTCGACGGAGATGATTCCGCAGAGCGAAGAGGAGAAGCTTTCGCGCTTGGATGTTGCCTGCGAGCTCGATACGGGGGAGTTCATCGATGTCGAAGTGCAGGTCATAAATTACAACAACATGCAACGCAGGACGTTGTATTATTGGTCGGGGCTTTATCTTTCGCGCCTTGCGAAAGGGCAGAACTATCGGAGCTTGCGTCCTGTCATCACAATCAATATCCTCGCGTTCAGGCTCTTGCCGCAAGAAGAACCGCATGCTGAATACGGCGTGTACAATCCGAAGACGGGAGACCGGCTGACAGGTGATTTGGAAATTCATTTCTTGGAAATCCCAAAATTCATCAACAAGCCCGTAAGAGAAATGACGAAGATGGAACGTTGGATGGCGTATTTCTCCGGCAAGCTTGATGCAAAAGGAAAGGAGGAGCTTGCGATGAGCGAAGCAGCAATCAACAGCGCTTATGATGCGACGATGGCGTTCTTTCAGACACCAGAGGACCGCTTGAAATATCTCAATCGGCAGATGGCCATTATGGACTACAATTCGGGGGTGGAAAGTGCCGAAGAACGCGGCGAGAAGCGTGGCGAGAGGCGTGGCGAGAGGCGTGGCGAGGAAAAGCTTGGGAAATTAATTGGAAGGTTGCGCGAAGCTGGGCGTGTAGAGGATGCTTTCGAAGCGGCTGCGAATCCTGAACGGCGTCGCGAGCTATATGAAGAATTTGGTTTTAATAATGGAGAAACCGAGTAACTCCCTCCAACCATCAGATGAGGAGCTTGCGATGAGCGAAGCAGCAATCAACAGCGCTTGCGATGCAACATTTTTATTTTTTTAGTTGCCATAAGAGCGATTGAGATATCTTGACCATGGCCATCATGGATTGCGATTCAGTTTTGGTGAAGGAAGCGCGCATCGACTCTTTCCTTTTGTCGATGCGCGCTTGTCTTGCTTTATCAGAATCGCCGTAATACCCCTGGCTTCAGCCATGGGGATATAAGGCGATGCCTTGAGCTGGCTCGATGCCAGCGAAAGGCATAATTTCTCTCCTAGTTTTCATGTATGTTTGGTATAATATTCGTATCGAAAGAAAGTGATTTGAAATGGCAAATACGCGAGGATACAAGTTTCGCATCTACCCAAACAAGACGCAACAGATGCTGATAAACCGTACGCTCGGATGCTGCCGTTTTCTCTATAATCACTTCCTGGCACTGCGGCGTGACGAGTGGAAAGCAAACCGCCGCGGAATTTACTACAAGGAATCCGCTCGTCTGATGACGGAGATGAAACGTCGCGAGGAAACGAGCTGGCTTCGCGAAGTCGATTCCATGGCGCTGCAGGAATCTCTACGAAATCTCGATAATGCATTTTTGAGATTTTTCCAAAAGATTGCCCGCTATCCGCGCTTCAAGTCAAAGCATCGCCATGCGCAGAGCTATCGCACGCGGAACCAATCAAATGGTATTCGTCTTGTTGATGGAAAGCTCAAACTCCCGAAAATCGGGTTTGTCCGCATTCGCCTGTCCCGCACGTTCGATGGTAAGATCACCAATGCTACAGTATCCCGTACGGCATCCGGCAAGTATTTCGTCTCGCTGTGCGTCGAGGAAAATGTCTCGTTCGCGCCGTGCGGCACGGGCAAGGTCGGCATTGATGTCGGTCTCAAGGAGTTCTACTCCGACAGCAATGGCAATACCGTAGAAAACCCGCGCCTGATTCGCTGCTTCCAGAGGAAGCTACGTCGCGAGCAGCGTCGTCTTTCGCGCAAGATGCCGCATTCTCGCAACCGCGACAAGCAACGCATCCGTATTGCCAAAGTTCATGAGCGCATCAAGAACATCCGTCGGGATTTCCAGCAGAAGCTCACGACACAGCTGATCAACGAAAACCAAGTGATCGCTGTAGAGCACCTGAAAATCTCTGGCATGCTCAAGAATCGCAAGCTCGCGAAGGCGATTTCCGATGCCAGTTGGTACGAGTTCTTCCGGGAGCTTGGATACAAGGCAGTTTGGCGGGGCGCGCAAGTTTTGAAGGTAGATACGTTCTATCCGTCCAGTCAGACTTGCGGAAACTGCGGCTACAAGAACCCGCTTGTGAAGAACCTGTCGGTTCGCGAATGGACGTGTCCGGAATGCGGCACGCACCACAATCGAGACATCAACGCCGCGAAGAACATCCTGGCGAAAGCACTTGAGCAAGTAGCCTGACCAATACACAGAACATACCGTGGGACACACGGAAATCTACGCTCGGGAAGATTGCATAAGACGAGAGAAGCCAAGGCTTAAGCGCAGCGGTCGTCGAACCGAGAATCCCCCGGCTTTAGCCGTGGGGAGTGTCAAGTCCATCGAAAAAGTGAAAGCATATTTTGAAAGTATCGGCGAAGCGGAACGCATCCTGACGTTCGATGAATCAACGGCGACGGTACAGCTTGCAGCCGAAGCGCTCGGCGTGACGCCGGGGCATATCGCGAAAACACTATCGTTCCTCGTGGACGGGAAGCCGCTGCTCATTGTGCTCGCCGGTGACGCCCGCATGGACAACCACAAATTCAAAGAAGCGTTCCAGAAGAAGGGACGCATGATTCCTGCATCTGATGTGGAAGCGCTCGTCGGCCATGCGCCTGGTGGCGTTTGTCCGTTCTGTGTGAAGGAGGACGTTCCGGTGTATCTCGACATCTCTCTTCAGGAATACGAGACAGTGTATCCAGCTGCCGGCGATGACCATAGCGCCGTTCGCATGACGCCGAAAGAGCTTTGTGTGTTTGCCCATGCCGTAGGATGGGTAGATATCCACAAGGAAGTATAAAGGCACTTGTTAGAGTAGAATGCTTTCATTGTGAGATGGTCTTCTGTTTTTTTGATAACGACAATATCTTCAACAAAAGCTTATTGGGGCTTTTAAAAAAAATATTTTCCAAATCGCTCTCTGCACTGTTGGGTATACGATTGATTACGTTTCCGTCTCCGTGAGCCAATCCGTTTCGGATGGTTACGAGATTTAGCCCATTGATTGTGATATTGGTAAAGTTTTTGCACAAGTCGATAAATTGATCAACGTCATCACCAAGGAATTCGGTGAATTTTTCTATTGACATGCATTTTCTCATACCATCGCTTGAATTTATGAAAATAGCAAAAAACTTTATGTTGCCAAGAGAAAAATAATGCTTTCCTATCAGTATATCGTTTATTAATTTGTATCGTTGCGACCGGCATTCCATAGATGAAAGATCATCTGAAAATTTATCTTGAAATGGCACAATGAACTGTGCAGAGAATTCTTGCTCCAGTGTTGTGAACAGATGCATCAGTATGTATTTTGAAATATTGTTTTTTACCATCTGGAGTAATTTTTGTGAAGTAAGAAGGGAAATCCACTATCTACGGCGAATGGATAAATGCGAGTAATTAGACGCAAATCAAGGATTCTGGCGGGTGCAGAAAACCCATGGTTTTTCTGCAGTCGGAAGATTTTTCTTACGAGCGGAGGAAATCGTGTGAACACATATATAAAACGATGGCTTTGTCTGGCTGCCGCAGGCGCGGCCATCTATCTTGCGCCGATGACGGCAGCTTCCGCAAGCGGCGGGGCTATAGACGAGACAAATCTCACCTTGGAAGAAGCTATCGGCATGGCGCTTCAGTCGAACCGTGCCATTGAGCAAGCGGCGGACGACCGGGAGGCGGCGAAGTGGGAACTTTCCGAGGCGCGCCGGAATTTCGGCCCCAAGTTCACTTGGCAGATGTCGGGGATGCGTATTGGCGGGCGTTCCTACGACAGCGCCCGCCAAAACCATGATCTCTACGGTACGCCGCCCTACGACAGCGAATTTACCAACCAATTCCAGGCAAGCCTGCCCGTATATAGCGGCGGGAAACTGGAGAACCGGAAAAAGGCCGCCGAAGCCGGGCTTTACGGCGCAGACCTCACGGCGGAGAACACGGCAGAGACCGTGGCCTATCGGACAAAAGCGGCTTATTACCGCGTTATCCAGTGCCAAAATCTCATTACCGCACATGAGGAAGCCGTTCGCAATTTGGAGGAACACTTAAATGTCGTGCGTACCCAATACGAAATCGGCACGGCGGCGCAGTCGGCGATACGGAAGATTTTTGGACAGTGATTTTTGAGGAGGCTTCAATATGGCAAACATCAACAAAAACGAACTGACGAAAGAGCAAATCGAAAAGGCGATGGCCTGCGAGACCGCTGGGGAACTGATGGCGGCGGCAAAGGTCGAGGGCATCAATCTGACGAAGGACGAGGCCGAGGCGTACATGGCGGAGCTTGCCGATTTCGAGCTGGACGAGGCGACGCTTACACAGGCGGCGGGCGGCGGTTTTTCGCAATGGTCGGGTTGTCTCACTGTTCGCAAATAAGAACAGATACTGCTATCACATTGGATATTTCAAAGGGAGGTTTTCAAAATGGCAAACATCAACAAGAACGAACTGACGAAGGAGCAGATCGAAAAGGCGATGGCGTGCGAGACCGCCGAGGAGCTGATGGCGGCGGCGAAAGCCGAGGGCATCGACCTGACGCGGGACGAGGCGGAGGCATACATGGCGGAGCTTGCCGACTTTGAGCTGGACGATAAGACGTTGCAACAGGCGGCGGGGGGCATGAGCTACAGCGACTTTTTTGGGAAAGGCTGCCCTAACCTGAAGCTTAAAGGTTTCTAAAAAACGGAGGTTTTCAACATGGCAAACATCAACGAAAACGAACTCACGAAAGAGCAGATCGCAAAGGCAATGGCCTGCGAGACCGCTGGGGAACTGATGGCGGCGGCAAAGGTCGAGGGCATCAATCTGACGAAGGACGAGGCCGAGGCGTATATGGCGGAACTTGCCGACTTCGAGCTGGATGAGGCGACGATGAAACAGGTGGCCGGAGGTTATTGCCATCGTACCTCGCCGTGCGGCAAGGTATTTTCCTAAACAAAACGGAGGTTTTCAAAATGGCAAAGATAAACGAGAACGAACTGACAAAAGAACAAATCGAAAAGGCTATGGCTTGCGAAACCGCCGAGGAGCTGATGGCGCTGGCAAAGGCAGAGGGCGTCGAGCTCACGAAGGATGAGGCCGAGGCGTACATGGCGGAGCTGGCCGACTTCGAGCTGGACGAGGGGTCACTGAAACAGGCGGCGGGCGGTACGCCCCCCGGAATAACCCTGATCTGCAAGAAACGAGATTTTCTGGAATGCGGCGGGCGGTACGCCCCCGGAATAATGCCCGGTAAGACCGCCTGCGGAGACAAGGGCAAAAGCAAATGGTAAAAAGCATCATCAGCGATATCGAAACAGGAGAGCCGACGCATGAGAAAAAGCATCTACGAGATAATTCTGCCCTTGGTAGGGGAGGATGACAGGGAAATCGAGGGTAAAGCCCTGCTGGTGAACGGGCTGTATTCTTCTTTTGACGTAGTAGCAAAGGAAGAAGCGGAAAAATTCGCGGCGGGGGATTTTGCCGCCCTTCCCCTTGCCCTGCGGGAGCGGCTGCTCCTCCGGGGGCATCTCACCCGCAGGAGCGAGGCGGAGGAAATCGCCGACATGAAGCTCATGGGCCGTGTCTATCGCATGATTCCGGCCCGTGCAGGTCTGGGAGTTGTCATCATGCCCACCTACGACTGCAATTTCCGCTGCCCCTACTGCTTCGAGCAGCACAGGCTGAAAAAGGGGCAGGAGTGGCTCTCAAGCACCATGAGCCACGAGATGATCGAGGCGGTATTTGCCGCCATAGAGAATTACAAAGCCAGGGGGTACGCCCTTGGGGGCTGTACCCTCTACGGCGGCGAGCCTTTCCTGGCCGAAAACATCGATGTCCTGCGGGAAATTGCCGGGCACGCCCAAAAGCTCGGCCTCGCCCTGGACGCCGTCACCAATGGCTACGACCTTGAAGCCTATCTGGATTTTCTGGAGGAGTACGGCTGCAAGCAGCTTCAGGTGACGGTGGACGGCGTGGGGGAGATCAATGACCGTCGGCGCATCCATAAGGAGGGCCTGCCCACCTATGACCGCATACTGGGCAATGTGGAGCTTGCCCTGCAGCGGGGCATATCCATCAGCCTGCGGGTGAACGTGGGACGCGAAAATATCTCCGGCATGGGGGCGCTTATCGAAGACCTGCGGGAGCGGGGCTTCATAGACAAGGAGAAGAAGCGTGCAGTATTTTCCTATTACTTCAAGGCCACCAGCGATGACCGCCATCCCGAAAATAACATCACCGAGCAGGACATCATTGATGAGCTGAGGAAAAACGGCTTCACAGCCATGGAAGCCATCGGGCTGCAGAGCCAGTACAGCTTGCCGGAGGGGGCACTCAGGCAGATTTTTGCCAAGAAAGCGCTGCCCCAGCCCTCCCCTGCATACTGCGGCTCGGAGGGTGGGATGCTGGTCATCGACCCCTTCGGCAAGCTCTATCCTTGCTGGGATGTGGTGGCTACGGAGGGCACTGCCGTGGGCTTCACCGACCTGCAGTCGGGGCGTTTCCTGATGGGGCTCACAAAGGCGAAGTGGCGCACCCGCACTTCGGATCTCCTGCCCGCCTGTGAGACCTGCCCCTATGTGTTCATTTGCCGGGGCGGCTGCGCTTCCCGCGCCTTTGCCAGCCACGGGAGCTATTTCCGGGAATACTGCGGCGAGGCCAAGGAAATCTTCGCCTTTGTGGCTTCCCGGGTGGCGGGGGAGACCTGGGCGAAGAACCACGAGAGCGAGCTTTCCCTCTCTCTGGCTGGCCCTCTCTCCCGCCTGACGGAGGCGGAGCGCAGGACGCTTACAGAGTCCCGCAGCCAGAAGGAAATCTTTGATTGCCTCAAGGCGGCGGGACTTTGGGAGGAAAGCAGGAAATAAAAGCTCCGGTGACAGTTCCGTAACGGGAGGTTTCCTGCTCGCCCGGTCAAGTGCTTTGCAAAATGCGGGCCGCAGGGAAGAAAAAAGCCGACGGCTGACGGCATCACAAGGCGGAATTTGCGCCGTAAGACATAAATGCCGCCTTTGAAGCATAAATCATATTATTGAGCAAAGGGAGAAAATTACAATGAACACCAATGGCAAAGAAATCTCTAAGGAAATTATCGCCAAGGCAGTGGAGTGTGAAACCCCCGAAGAGCTGATGGAGCTGGCGGAAAGCGAGGGCATCGAACTGACGAAGGATGAGGCCGAGGCGTACATCTCGGAGCTGGCGGACGCGGAGCTCACCGACGCGGAGCTGCAGCAGGTGGCGGGCGGCGATGATGAATGCAAAGGCTACTGGAAAGGATGCTATGGTCATTGCCCCCAGGTTAAACAGACGGGCGGCATATTTTAACAATAATGAGGTGTTTACAATGGCAAACATTAACATGAACGAACTCACCAAAGAGCAAATCGAAAAGGCAATGGGCTGTGAGACAGCCGAGGAACTGATGGCGGTGGCGAAGGCCGAGGGAATCGAGCTGACAAAGGAGGAGGCCGAGGCGTATCTGGCGGAGCTTTCCGACTTCGAGAATAATGCGGCGGGCGGCGGAAGGCATAGACCCCATCTTTGCCCTGGCAAAAAATCGAAAAATTCCTATTTATGATGTCATATTCGTTACAGAGCAGAAAAGGAGAGGATTTTACAATGGCAAACATTAACATGAACGAACTCACCAAAGAGCAAATCGAAAAGGCAATGGGCTGCGAGACAGCCGAGGAACTGATGGCGGGGGAATCGAGCTGACAAAGGAGGAGGCCGAGGCGTATCTGGCGGAGCTTTCCGACTTTGAGCTGGACGAGGCCACACTGAGGAATGCGGCGGGGGGCGAAGGCTGTTACACCCAAACGTGCACCTGCAGGTTTGAGGGCAAAAAGTTCCACATAGGCTGATAATCGTAGCCGATGGAGAAGTACGCTTTTGGGGGATAGATAGCTTATGAAGGTACAGGAACTTCCGGCCAAGGCGTTTCTTGCCCACCTGCGCCGTCATCCGCTCCCCGAGATCATGGACGAGGCATGCGATGCCGCCTTGTCTGCCGTTCTCGGGGAATATGGCGGCACCATTACTCACGGGGCGGGACTTGAGGTGCGCCTGGGGGAGGATGCGCGGTATGTTGATTTTATCATGTCCATCGACCATGATGATATTCCCCATGTTGAGGCGCTTTGGTATGAGATTGACTATGGGGAATTCAAAAAAGCCCACGAGACGGGAACAAAGATCATGCCCTGCCTGTTTGCCAATACCGATTTCGGCAAGGACAGCAAGGAGAAATGGGATGAATTCCTGCCGGTTTTTTTAGGCGAGGAGCGGGCTAGACGCCTGCGCCCCGCCTTTGATCGGGTGCTGGAGCATCTGCCGGAGGGGGCGTACCCCAAGCAGGTGGGCACCATGACGAGCCGGGGGGAGCTCCACATCATGCGCCTGGTGATTATATTCCCGGACTGGGATTCCATTCCCGAGGGACTTGTCGCCATTGGCTGGCAGGGGAACCCCGCAGGTCTCTGTGCTGCGTTCGAGCCATGGAGACAGACAGAACGTATCGCCGTCAATATCGACTTAGGCGAGAAGGGGGTACTGCCGAAAATCGGCATCGAGGTCTTTTCTCGCTGGCGGCATCCGCTGCTTGTGGATAAAGCCATCGCCCGTCTCGCGGATGCCGGGCTGTGCCTGCCGTCAAAAGCGGAGGCGCTTCGCCGCTGGATTCGGATTCGACCCGACGGCGACCCGTTTATCCAGACGCTGATTGCTTATTTCAAGCTGAACTACAAGGACGGTAAAATCACCGAGGCGAAAGCGTATTTGGAGCAATCGCCCTACGTCCACCATCACTATTTTGATGCCTATGAGCGTCCCGTCTATGTGGAAATTATGGTGGCGAACCGGGAAAATACTCTTCCCATAGGCACGGCAATGAAGTGGCTCTACGAGTGCGCGGAAAACCGCATAGGCGAAGTGCGTTTTACGGGGGACGTTACGCGATACGAACACCTTGACCGGCTGCTTAAGGAATGTAAACAAGAGAGCGACAACGAAGCAGGAAAAATCCGCGCCGTAGTGGAAATTACCAAGAGAGTATCGCCGACGTGGCTTGAGAAGATAATCGCCGAGGGTGCGAAGGGCTTTATCGTTGATATCAACGGCGAAGCAGCAGCCGATGAATCGGCTCTTTGGACGCTGAAAACCCTTCGTAACAAAGGAGGCAAAAATGTGCGGGCAAGATGGTTCATGCACTGCGGCAATGCCGAAAAACTGCCTCGGGTGATACGTCTTGCGGAAAAATCAGTCGTCGGGGAACTGATTATAACCGGCATGAAACCGGCGAAAAACAAAGAAATACCGACCCGCGAACAAATGCTTCAAGCGGCGGAGACGATAAAAAAGTGGCGAGAGAATCATCAAAAAACCGACGGCAACACGGAAAACAATGCCGTGCCGACGGCTTCCCCGGATGGCATGGCGCTGACGGTCGATAGCTGTTTCTCCCCGCTCCGCGCAATTTTAGCGGGCAAAGACCCGAAGAAAAACGGCAATCGCGGCATCGAGCGGGGCTGCACGGCGGGAAGGGATCATTTTTGCGTCCTGCCGTCGGGAAAAGTTACGCCCTGCCTGCATCTTGACTGCGCGGAGGACTGCGGCAGTCTTGCCGCATATTGGGACGAATCGCCCACGCTGAAAAAACTGCGCGACAATGATAACCGCGCCGAAAGTTGCAAGGCTTGCGCCTACAGGCGGCGTTGCTTGCCATGCCCTGCAATATCGGCATGTCCCGTCGGCGCGGAAGAATAATGAAAAAGGAGAGAATTTTCATGGCAAAAGAATTTACTCAGACAACCTCCGAAAGGCCGGGCGGCTGGACCGTCTGGCAGGTGACGGGGCGAATTGATGTGGCAACCTCCGATGATACCTATGCCAAGGGCGAGGAAATCGTGAAGGCCAAGGAGAAAATCGCCCTTGATATGTCGGAGCTGGAGTATTTCTCAAGCGCGGGGCTTCGCGTTATTTTGCGCCTCAACAAATTGGCCAAGAAATCCGGGCATGAGTTCACCGTCTGCGGGGCAAACGGCATGGTGAAGTCCGTTTTGGAAGACAGCGGCATGGACGTACTCTTAAAGGCGAAAGAATCGTTGGATGAGCTGTCGTGACGTGAGGAGAAAACATGGAGCATTCCGATAATGCCGCAAACATAAGAATTCCGGTCGGCGAGGACTGGCGGCGCTATGACGCTGAATTGGAATTTTACGAACGCATCAAGGAGGATATTCTCCAAGATGCCGAAGAGGCGGGAATGTCCCCGAAGCAGGAGTTTAAGCTGGAGCTTGGCATTGAGGAAATTGCCGTCAATATCATCAGCTACGCTTACAAAGATCCCGGCTATATGTTTATCCGAACGAAGTCCGACGGCCGGCATTTTCGCCTTGAATTCGTCGATCACGGGGTGCCTTTCGACCCTCTGGTCCAAGCCATGAAACATGGGGAGATTCCCACCGACGACCAGGACGAAGGAGGCTACGGCATTTTCCTCGTGAAAAAGAATTTTTCTTCCGTTCTATATCGGCATGAGGAAATGTTCGGCAAAACGGCGAACCACCTCATAATGGAATTGCCCCTGTCATAAAAGTTTCTGCGGGCAAACGGAAGGATTAAGGATTATCATGGATAAATCGGCAAAGGGTTGGGGATTACAAAATTTTTTTAAGAAAAGAAGATACGGCATAAGGAAACAAGTGCAACGGCTCATCTTCATCTGCAGTATCGTGGCTTTCTTCACGGTGAGCGTCATTGCCTTGGCCGGAATGTTTACGGCACGGCAAAACTCCATAACGGACGGCAACCAAATGGGCGAACTCGCCGCCGGGATTGCCGCCGACAAATTGAAAAATGCAGAAGAGCGGCGTCTTGCGCTCTTGACTCGCGAACAGACCAAGGAAATTCACTTGCAACTTCAGCGAATCGAAGATCGCGTGATGCTTTTGTCCGGCTGGGTGAGTTATATACTGGACAATCCCCATGAGTATTCGCCGCAACCTATTTCTTTCCCCCGGGCGGAAAATGTCGGCACAATTACGGCACAACTTGAACTTGCCCCCGATGCCGATTATGGCAAGCTGAAGGATTCCATAGAACTTGCCGCCAACGCCCAGACGTTAATGGTTCGTTTGTCGGACATCACCGGCGAGGGAACGGTTGTCGCCCTCGGCTCCGAGGAAGGATTTTACTTTTCCGCCGACGATGAATCGGACAAGCATCTTACGGCCGACGGTCGGCCGATACTTTATGACGCAAGAACCAGACCTTGGTACAAAACGGCCAAAGCGGCGGGGACGTTGGTGTTTACCGGCGTGTACAACGATATGTACAGCGGCAAATTGCGCTTAGGTTGCGCCATGCCCTACTACAAAAACGGCGAATTCGGCGGGGTGGCGGATATTGCCTTCTACTTGGAAGAAATTGGTGAAGCTGTTTTACATTCCGAAACCGACACTTGCTTCGTCGTTGACGACAGCGGGCGGCTGCTTTTCCTTAAGGACGATACCGGCATCTTTTCCGATATTACAATCGGGCAAACAAATATGCTCGATTTCGACAATAACGAATTAACCGACATTGTAAAGGCGATGATTGCCAAAGAGGACGGCATAAAATCCGTTTCCATTGACGGCAAGGACTACATCATCGCTTTTTCGCCCATTCCCGAAGTCGGCTGGAGTTTTGCCGCCGCCCTTGATGCTGCGGAAATTGTCAATACCCAAGAAACGGCGCGGCAGGAAGTTTTGGCCATCGCCAAAAAAAATGTTGACGATATGGACACTTTTATATCGCGCTTAATCGTTTTAATGATTATCGCGATTGTCATTTCCGTGTGGGCGCTTCGTAAAATCGGCTATGGCTTGGGCGGTCGCTTTGCCGAGCCGATTTTGGAACTGTCGGACGGCGTTCGCGAAATTGCCAGCGGCAACCTTGACAAGAAGCTTGATATAACAACGGGCGACGAGATAGAGTATTTGGCGGTCTGCTTCAACGCCATGACGGACGAGCTGAAAGCATATATCGACAATTTGTCGCGGGTGACGGCGGAAAAGGAACGGGCGGCCGCCGAAATTTCCGTTGCCCACAACATTCAGGTGGGGGCGTTGCCGCAGGATTTTTTGACGGATCGCAAAGAATTTGAAATCTATGCGACCATGGATGCCGCCAAGGGAGTGGGCGGTGATTTTTACGACTTTTACATGACGGACGAAAATCATCTCGCGGTGACCATCGCCGATGTGTCGGGCAAAGGCGTACCGGCGGCTCTCTACATGATGCGCGCCAAAACGACGCTTAAAAATCTTGTGACAATGGCAAATAATCCCGACGACTTTGCCGCCGTTATGACGCTGGCAAACCAAGAGCTGTGCCGGGAGAACGAGACGATGATGTTTGTCACGGTCTTTTTCGCCCAGCTTGATTTGACAACCGGCGAGCTTATCTACGTAAATGCCGGACACAATCCACCGGTTTTAAGTGAAAACGGCAACTTCCGCTATCTGACCCAAAAGAAGAAGCACATGATGCTCGGCGTGAACGAGGATGCTATGTACGAGGCGCACCGCCTTACCATCTCCCCCGGCGATATGCTCTTTCTCTACACGGACGGCGTGACGGAGGCTATGGACAGCGACAAGAACCTTTATTCGGAGGATCGGCTGGAAAAAACAATAAACAACGTGGGCGTCAGCCTTTCCGTGCAGGAAATCCTCGCCAATGTGCGAAAGGATATAGATGCTCACGCAAATGGTGCGGAGCAATCTGACGACATCACCATGCTGGGCGTGAAATTTTTTGGTAAAACAAATGTTTAAGGAGTGCTGTAGCAATGAAATTGAACATCAAAAAGAAACTGATTGCGGCTTCCCTTGCCGGTATGACAGCGTTTGGCGCGGGAGCATACGCTTCTCACGCTGATGCCGCCAAAGCAGATCGCGAATGCATAGCGCAAGTCGCGCTTCTGCAATCTTTGGCGCAGGGCTATTTCGGCGGCACGATTACCGCCGGGGAACTTCGCACCATGGGCGATACGGGCATCGGCACCTTTGAGGGCTTGAACGGCGAGATGATTGTTTTGGACGGCAAGGTGTATCAGGCGTTTGGCGACGGGCGTGTGGCAGTTTGCCCCGACAATACGATTATCCCTTTTGCCAACGTGACGTTTTTCGACAAGGATATTGCCGTCAAGCTAAACAACATCAAGGACAAAGCGGCCTTGGAAGCGGCGCTGAATGCGGCTGTCCAAGAACACGGGGTCAACAGCTTTTACATGGTGAAACTGCCCGCCGAATTTTCCTCCATCCTGTTCCGCAGTGAATACGGCAGTCACGAGCCTTATCCTACTTTGGTGGACGCGCTGAAGGAAAAGCAAACGGAATTTACCGAGAAAAATATCAAAGGAACTTTGGTGGGGCTGTACTGCCCGAACTATATGGGAGAACTAAACTCCGTCGGCTGGCACTTTCACTTCATCTCGGAGGACAAAAAGAAAGGCGGGCATATTTTGGAGCTTTCCCTGAAAGACGGCACGGCATATCTCGACCAAACGGACAAATTCACCGTGATGCTGCATGATGAAAAAAAATTCCATGAACTAAACCTTGCCAAGGATATGCGAGCCGACATAAGAAGCGCGGAGCAGGATACCAAAGGAAAGCTCGCAAAGTGAAACAATCGGGGAAATGATGACGATGAAAAAGAATTTTCCCATTTCCGTTTCCCGTCGCGATTTTGTGAAACTCACGGGACTTGCGGCGGTGGGATTGGTTATGGACAACGGCAATTTGCCGAAAGCTGAGGCAAAGACATCTGATATGGCATACGGGGAGAAGAAACTCCCCGTACTCTATGATGTCGATGTTTGCGTGGTAGGCGGTGGGCCGTCCGGCACTGCGGCAGCCGTGAACGCGGCAAAAAAAGGCGCAAAAACCGTTTTGGTAGAGCGCGGGGTTGCCTTAGGTGGACTGGCGATTTTGGGTTGCGTCTATCCGTTTATGGATACCCATGCGCCGGACAGCGATACGCCTTATGTGGCTGAGGTGAAAGCACGTTTAAGAAAGCATGGGATTGAGCCGTATGACGGTGTGACGCAGCAAACGTGGCATAATCCCGAAACGCTTGCCCTTATCTATGATGAAATGTGCGCCGAGGCAAATGTGGAAATTCTCTATCAAACCGTCTTGGTGGACACGATAAAGACATAAGGAAAAATCACGGCGGCTGTCGTGCAGACCATCGCCGGCCTCTGCGCCATAAAAGCCAAGACATTTGTGGACGCTACAGGGGATGCCTATCTTGCCCGCTCGGCAGGCGCTCATTATGAGTGCGGTTACGAAAAGACGGGGAACAATCAGCCGTTGTCCTTCCGCTTTGAAATGGGCGGCATTGACATAGACAGGCTTTATCGGCACGTTGCCATAGAGCTTAACGAGGACTGGTGCAAGTCCAAGCCGCCTTATTTTGAAATTGCCGAAGCCATGCACAGAAAACAGCGCTACAAGTTGGAAGAACTTATGGCGCAGGGTGTGGCAAGCGGGGAACTGACGCAGGAAGAAGCGGAATACATGCAGGGCTATACCATCATCGGCAAAAATGGTGTCATGAGCATGAACTGCCCGGAAATACCCGTGCGCTTTTCCGCCACAGACCCTGTTTCCTACAGCAAGGCCGTCACCTTCGGGCGGAGAATGATGCACAATATCGCCGATTATTTGGTGCGTCATTTGCCGGGATTTGAAAACGCCTTTATCAGCCGCGAGGCCGCCATGCTGGGAGCCAGAGAGTCATGGCGCATCAAGGGCAAGTATTATTTGGTGGAGGACGACTATCACAATCAAAGCCGTTTTTCCGATGCCGTTTGCCGCACGGCATGGTTCATTGATGCACACGGCGAAAAAGTATCGGAGAAACTTCCCAAGGGCGGTTTCTATGAAATTCCCTATCGTTCCTTGGTAACGGACGAGATTAAAAATCTTATCGTGGCAGGACGCTCTATAAGCGCCAGCTTTATCCTACAAGCATCCATGCGCATCCAGCCGACGTGCATGAGCATCGGCGAAGCGGCGGGCATTGCGGCGGCATGGGGCATAGCGCATAACATAAATCCCAACGACATAAAGTGGGAGAAATTGCCGCAAAATGAGCGAAGCTATGTAAGCGCGGGGTAAATTTCGGCAAGCAAGGATACGATATATTGTGGTTGGTTTGGTTTCCCCGGTCTTTCGGGAGGCTGCTGAAAAAGTCCCCTGTGTCCATTCTTGCGAGACACAACAATTTTACACCACAAGATATTCACTTATAATCTGAGTTATCGGTCAATATCTTGTATGTATTTTCCTGAAAAAACTTCAGAAAATGTAGTGTCCACTGTACAAGGGGTTTTTCAGCAGCTTCTCTTTCGGGAGGGGATGTCAAACCAACCACAAAACAATTGCCGTTTACTGTAAATTGTTTGGGTCAATCACAAAACCTGTGGGATTCGAATAGCTTAGACGAATAATTCATGTTGTCAAAAAAGAGGACATCCGCTAAGATGTGGAAATGCATCTAGCCTGAGCAATTATGCAGGATTTTTATAGATTTTGAGCGAAATATAAGACAAAGTAATAGATATTATGCGATTTTAGGTCAGGTTCAACTCAATAGTTCAAGCACAAACAGGGTTCCAATAGTGGGGAATAAAGCGTGCCCTCTTCCCCACATGTACTCGGGTGGTGTATGACATTTGGGAAATGTGAGGGAGACTGTATGAAAAAATATTTTTTCGTGGGATTGGGGCTGGTGCTGGCTTTGACACTGCTGGTGGTTGCTTATGGCGCTTATCTGAATGAAAGGGGAGAAAGCCAGATTGCCCTGCGCATGGAGGAACGGCAAGCGGAGCTGATTGGTGAGAAAGCCGCAAGGAGAGCGTTTCATCCTCTGGTGAAGTTCTCTGCCGTCAATCTTTATACTGCCAGCATAGCGGATGCTGTGGCACTTACTGAGGGGCGGATTGTGGAGGCTTATGCTTCTGTCAACAGCTATGTTCACAAGGGTGATCTGCTTTTCAGGCTGGAAAATGATAACATCGCCCTTTCCATCCAGGAGGCTGAGGCGAGCATCATGAGCGCCAATGCTGAACTGGCCCGTGCCACCAACAATTATGACCGCTATAGCAAACTGCTGGAGTTTGATGCTGCCTCCAGCCAGCAGTTCGATGAAGCCAAGGCTGCCTATGTGGCGGCCCAGGCAAATTTGCAGGCGGCGGTAGCTAAGCGGGACATGCTGCTGGTAAATGAATCACGCTGCGAGGTCCGTGCACCTATCGATGGGACAGTGCGCATTATTTACCGACAGCCTGGAACCTACGTACCCAGTGGCACATCTCTGGCGCTTGTGGGGGATTATAACGAGCTTTATTTTTCCCATCAGGTCAGTGATGACAAGGCCCAAAGGTTGCAAGTGGGACAGGAGGCAGAGTTTATCTTCCCCGGCAGAGAGTTCAAGAATCTGGATGGGGCTCACGGAGACATGGGAACAGAGCAGGTCTTTCATGGTGTGCTGACGGAGATTGCCCCGCCCTTGGAGGTGCCGGGCGCAGCCCGCACCCTGCTCTGGCGGATAGATAATCCCTTGGGACTACTGACGCCCCAGACTTACGGCACGGCCTATTTGAAGCTGGTTCGGGGGGCAGAGGCTCTTTGTGTGCCCCTCTCCGCCCTTACGGACAAGACCAGGCAGACTGTTTTTGTCTACCGGGATGGAAAGCTTGAGCGCAGAGATGTTGTCACCGGCAGGGATGATGGGGATTATGTCGAGATACTTGGCGGGCTGGAGCCTGGGGAGATTGTCATTGTTTTTGGCACAGAGAATTTGCAGGATGGGCTAAAGGCAGAAGTAAAGCTGAGGGGTGAGCAGGATGTCAGATAAAGAAAAAAATCAGGCAGCAGGCAGTTTCTTCAGCCAGGCAGCCCTGGACAAGCTGCGTTCCCCGGAGAAACTGGACACCATGGTGCATATTACGGGGCCTATGGGCTGGATGGGGCTGGCCGCCGTCTGCATACTCTGCTTCTCCATCGTCCTCTGGTCCATCTACGGTTCCTTTACAGAAAAGGCCGAGGGCATGGGGCTTATCATGGATGTCTCCGGGGTCAGGAGCGTTTCCCATGCTGCCTCAGGCCGCATTACGGACATTTATGTGAAAACCGGCAGCCATGTGCATGAGGGCCAGCTTATAGCCCATATGGAACAGCCGGAGCAGTCGGCGGATACCCGCATGGCCCAGTACGGCACAGAACTGGCGGCCAACGACAGGGATGTGCAGTCCCGGGTCTACCAGTATGATGCCAAACGGCAGCAGCAGACAGCCAACGAGGACATCTACTGCGAATATGACGGTATTGTGGACGAAGTCATGGCCTCTGAGGGTCAGATTCTTTCAGCAGGGGCTCCTATCTGTACGGTACGCCTGACCGAGGAGAGCAAAGACCTTTCAGGAATTTTCTATATTCCTGTGGACAAGGGCAAGCGGGTGGTGCCGGGCATGACTATCCAGCTGGCTCCCAATGGGGTGGACGTGAGCCAGACCGGCAGCCTCCTGGGGGTAGTGGAGAGCGTCTCCCAGTATCCCATTTCCTCCGCCGGCATCGAAAAGGGCCTGGGCAATGCCCAGCTGGCCCAGTATGTGCTATCCAAAGACGGCGGGGCAGCGGTGGAGGTGAAATTCAGCCTGGTGAAGGATGCCTCCTCGGAATCCGGCTATCTATGGACTTCCGTGGTGGGTAAACATACGCCCATCACCCCGGGCAGCTACTGCACTGGGGCCGTAGTCATCGAGCGGAAGATGCCCATCGAGAAGGTATTTTACAAGATCAGCCAGTGGCTAAGGAGCAGGTAGCATGGGGATAAAAGCATGGGAGACTTTGAAAAATAAATACTTTCCCCAGGGCCGCCGAGCCAAGACCCCCACAGTGCTCCAGATGGAGGCGGTGGAGTGCGGTGCGGCATCGCTTGCCATGGTGCTGGCCTATTACGGCAAATGGCTGCCTCTGGAGCGCTTGCGCCAGGAGTGCGGGGTTACCCGGGACGGCAGCAATGCCGCCAATATATTGAAGGCAGCCCGCAGGCTGGGCTGTGAGGCCAAGGGTAAGGCAGGAAGGGCCAAAGGCCTTCTGAAGCAGGATTTTCCCCTGATTCTTTTCTGGGAGTTCAACCATTTTGTGGTCATGGAAGGCTTCAAGGGAGAGACTGTTTTTTTGAACGACCCAGCTATGGGCAAGCGAAGTGTGCCCTGGCAGGATTTTATTTCCTCATACACTGGGGTGTATCTGCAGATTGCCCCCGGCCCTGATTTCAAGCGGGAGGGACACCCTTACAGCATTGCCAAGGCTGTGGCCTCAAAGCTCATGCAGGACAAGTGGGCGATGCTCTTTCTGTTGATTCTTGGCCTCTGCATGGTGTTGCCGGGACTGGCGGAACCTGCCTTTAACCAGATTTTCATTGACGATATTTTTTCCATGAAGCATCCGGACTGGACCCAGTACCTGCTGCTGGCCATGGGCGGGGCGATTCTTCTGAACGGCATCATGACTGCCATGCGGGCCTCTGTCCTGCTGGGCTGGCAGAAGAAGCTGACCCTGGCGGATTCCTCCGCCTTCTTCTGGCATGTCCTGCGGCTGCCCATCACTTTTTTTCAGCAGCGGTTTGCCGGGGAGATTGCCTCCCGCATCCAGTTCAACGAGAGCAACGCAGATGTGCTCTCCGACCAGGCGGCAACCTCCCTGCTGGACTGCCTGATTGCCATTTTCTACCTGTTGCTCCTGCTCTCCTACAGCGTGCCTCTTACCTTGATCGGCGTTTCTATCAGCGCCGTGAATGTCTTTGTCTTTTTCTATATGCGGCGCAATATGACAGACATCATGATGCACATGCAGCAGGAAAAGGGCAAGGAGTACGGCACCCTCATGTCGGGACTGATGATGATTGAGAGCATCAAGGCCAGCGGCACAGAGGGGGACTTCTTTGCCAAATGGGCAGGCTATCAGGCCAAAGGCCTCATGGCCATGCAGAAAATGCAGTTCTGGTCCCTGAAGGTGAAGCTGCTGCCCACTCTGCTGTCGGGGCTTACCAGCGCCATGGTCATGGCCGTGGGGGGCTTCTCTGTTATGGAAGGGGTCATGACTGCCGGTATGTATATGGCGGTTTCCAATCTACTGCCCAAGTTTCAGGAACCTATGAACAAGCTGCTGGCTTTCGGCAATACGCTGCAAACCACAGAAATGCAGATGCGTCGCCTGGATGATGTGTGGCGCTATGGGATTGACAGGCTGAACTATCCTGAAAAGCCGGTCCCCATGGAAGAAGGGAGCCTACGTCTGACAGGACAGCTGGAGCTGAAGGACTTGAGCTTTGGCTACAATCCTCTGGAACCGCCCCTGCTGGAGCATTTTGACCTTACCCTGGCCCCCGGGCAGTGGGCGGCGGTGGTGGGTTCTTCCGGCAGCGGCAAGTCCACCCTGGCCAAGGTGGTGGCAGGGCTCTATGAGGAATGGTCAGGAGAGGTGCTGCTGGATGGCAAAAGGCGGCGGGAGTTTCCCAGGGAGGCCATCGTCGGCTCCATGGCCATCGTAGACCAGGACGTGTTTCAGATAACGGGAACTGTGGCAGAGAATATTTCCTTTTTCGACAAGTCTCTGCCCAAGGAGGACATCATGAGAGCAGCCCAGGATGCATGCATACATGAGGACATCCTGAAGCTGAACGGGGGCTATGAGGCCCAGGTGGCCGAGGGAGGGCTGAACTTCTCCGGCGGCCAGCGGCAGAGGATGGAAATCGCCCGGGCCCTGGCGGGGAATCCCTCCCTGTTGATTCTGGACGAGGCCACCAGTGCCATCGACCCATTGACGGAGCAGGTCATTCTGAAGAATATCCGCCGCAGAGGCTGCGCCTGCCTGCTGGTGGCCCACCGCCTTTCCACCATTCGGGAGGCTGATGAGATCATCGTGCTGGAGTATGGCAAAATCGTGCAGCGGGGCACTCACCGGGAGCTTATAGCAGAGGATGGTCCTTACCGCCGTCTGGTGGAAGAGCGTGAGGCAGAGGAAGATACAGAGTCTCTGGACTAACCAAAGAGCCTTGAGGAGTTGAGGGTATAGATGAAACTTTTAGCAGGTCAGCGCACGAAGCTCATGGAGGCGGGCAGGGCTCTTCTGGTGAAGCAGGGCAGGGTAGAGGCTTATGCCCTGATGGAGGAGGGGGGCCACCGTCTCTTCCTGATGGAGCTGGAGCCGGGGGAAGCGGCGTTCCATTCTGCTGATGAATTCGGGGACATTACCATAGAGGTGTATGCCCTGGAGGATGCAGCGTTGGAGGAGCTGTCCCTGGCGGAAGAGCAGGCAGGGACATTAGTGCCCCTGATGCGTCACTGGTTCCAGGAGCTTATCTGCCTGCCCTGGCTGCGCCTGATGGCCGACCGGGGAGATGAATTCCTGAGAGCCTGGGTGGATGGCTCGGTACTGAGGCAGGCGGGGCAGCAGACAGAAAATCTGCTGGAGGAGTTTGAAGAAAACCAGGGTATTTTTGCCATGCTGGCAGGGGTTCGCTTTGCTGCCCAGGATGAAAGGCTGGCTCGCCGCCTGATGGCCCGCAGGAGACATAAGCGCCGCTTGCTGGACGAGACCGTGGCCAATCTCTTGGGGGAGGACTGGGTCTCGGTGTCCGGCAGTGGCCAGGGCAGCGCCAAACTGGAAGAGGCCGTCTTTCTGGTGCGGGCCGTGGCCCATCATCTGGGCATGCCCGAGGAAGACATTGCCCTGAACAAGGAGACGGTAGAAAAGCTGGATGCTTTGGGGGTGCTGCGCCGTCTGGTGGCCAAGGGCGGCATGGAGATGCGCCTGATAAAGCTGGAAAAGGGTTGGGAAGGCTGGGATTGCGGGGCCATGCTGGGGTATTTCGGCGAGAAGAAACAGCTGGCAGCCCTGCTGCCCGAATCACCTTCCAGCTACAAGCTGGTGACCAGGGAAAATATGGAGGGTGTGACCCTAACCTCCGAAATGGCCCATAGTGTTTCAGGAGATGCTTTCCTGGTCTATCCGGGACTGCCGGACAGAAAAATGGGACGGCTGGACTTCCTGCGCTTTATGGCGCGCCATACTTGGCAGACGGACTGGAAGGCCGTCCTTCTGGCAGGGCTCTTTATGGGGCTTATCCCCCTGCTCACGCCCATAGTCACGGAGACCATGTTCCAGGACCTCATTCCCATCCTGGACCGCAAGGGGCTGGCCACGGTGACCCAGGTGGTGCTGGTGGCGGGCTTTACCACAGCGGCGCTAACTACAGTGCGCGCCCTGGCTGTGTTGCGCCTGACAGCTATGGGGAATCTGCGGGGGCAGGCGGCCCTTTTCGGGCGGCTATTGAAGCTGCCGCCGGGCTTTTTCCGCCGCTTCCAGTCGGGAGAGCTGGCGGAGAGAATGCAGGGACTGGACAGGTCTGTCATGCTTCTTACCAGCGAGTCCGTGGGAGCGCTGCTCTCCTTTGCCTGTTCCTTCTGGAGCCTGGGGCTGATGTGCTATTACAGCATGAAGCTTACGGGGATGGCCCTTTTGGTCTGGCTGGTCTACCTGGCCATTTCAATTTTCCTGCTCTACCGGCTGACCAGGGCCCAGCGGGATATGACCACGGCCAGCAACAAGACCTCCGGCATTCTGGCCCAAATCTTCGCAGGCCTGGCCAAGTTCCGCACCAAGGGTTCAGAGGAACAGGCCTACCACCTCTGGGGACAGCAGTTTGCCATTGAATTGGGCCATAATATCCGGGCGCGCCGCCTGAAGAATATCAGCACGGTCATAGCGGCCATGCAGCCCATGCTGCTGACACTTATCCTTTACTATAATGGCCTGCTGGAGCTTGCCACTTCCCAGAGTGGCGGCGGGACTGCTGCCGAGGCACTGGGTCTAGGTGCCAAGCCCATGACGGCAGCCACCTTCATCGCCTTTCAGTCTGCTTTCACCGCTTTCAACACTTCTTTGGTGGCTATTATGCCCATTTTGGAAGGCATGTCTGTCATCAAGCCCTACTTGGATAATCTCCTGCCCATCTTGGAGGAGATGCCTGAGACCTCCGAGGAGAGGCAGGAAGCCGGCGTGCTTTCCGGGGCCATCGAGGTGAGGAATCTTACTTTCGGCTACGTGCCGGAGAGCAGGGTGCTGGATGATGTGAGTTTTCGCATCGCTGCAGGAGAGCAGGTGGCCATTGTGGGAAAATCCGGCTGCGGCAAGTCCACCCTGATTCGCCTGCTGCTGGGCTTTGAGATGCCCCGGCAGGGAGCCGTCTACTATGACGGCCAGGACCTTTCGGAGCTTTCCCTGCCCTCGGTGCGCTCCCAGATGGGAGTGGTGCTGCAGAATGGGCAGCTCATGAGCGGCGACATCCTGCACAACATTATCGGCACTAATAACCTTACTCTGGATGATGCCTGGGAGGCGGCAGAGGCGGCAGGCATTGCCGAAGATATCCGCCAGATGCCCATGCAGATGAACACCATCGTCAGCGAAGGCAGCACCAATATTTCCGGTGGGCAGCGCCAGCGCATCTTGATTGCCAGGGCCCTGGCATTGAAGCCTTCCATCATCGTCTGCGACGAGGCCACCAGCGCTTTGGATAACCGCACCCAGGCCATTGTGACCAAGAGCCTGGACAAGCTCCATGCCACCCGCATCATCGTGGCTCACCGTCTGTCCACCATCCGTCATGCAGACAGGATTATCGTGCTGGACAAAGGCCGCATTGCCGAAACCGGCAGTTTCCAGGAACTGGTGGATAAGGGCGGACTCTTTGCCTCTTTCGTGAAGCGGCAGGTGGCCTGAGAATAGGAAGGAACAGCTGCAATGACTGATTTTGCAAATATCTACAGCAAGTATTACAAGCGAATATATAACTACCTTTACGGCCAGTTCCTTCACCGCGAGATCGCCGAGGATGTGGCTGGCAGTGTGTTTCTGGCGGCCATGGAAAATCTTGAGTGTCACGGGCCGGCAGAGGGGAAGGAAGCTCCCTGGCTCTTTGCCATGGCCCGGAATATGGCGGTGAATTACCGCCTGCAGGCCCGATGCCGCCACGAGGTCAGCGCCTGGGAGTTGCCGGAGAGGCCGGACAAGGACAGCGTACAGGAGCAGGGAACCCTGGAGAGCCCTTCCTCCCTCCGTACTTGCCGTATTCTCGAAAAACTGACGGCAGAGGAGCGGGAGCTTCTCTCCCTGCGCTACGGCCTCTGCCTGACTAATGAGGAAATCGGGCGGCTCCTGGGGACAAGCCCCAACGCCGTAAGTCACAAGTTCAGCCGTTTGCTGGCCAAATGCCGCCGGATTGACGAGAAAAAATAAAAAATTTTCAGGGAGTGGCATTTTTGAAGTGCCTATCTTGTCTATATAAGCAAGAGACCAATTATCAGGGCGTGGCAAAGGGCGGTTCTAAGCAGTATAGTTAATACGCCCAAGTTATGCTATATGTTTAAAATCCAAAGGAGGACAACAAAATGAATGAGAACGTAAAGAAATTTTTGGAAGAAGCTGAAAAGAACGAGAAATTGAAGGCGAAGCTTGCCGCACTGACCGACAAGGAGACTGCCGCAGAGAAGGCTGCCGCCATTGCGAAGGAGTACGGCTTTGACTTGAAGCCGGAGGATTTCCAGCCCAAGGGAGATGTGGACCTGTCCGATGAAGAGCTGACACGGGTCGCGGGTGGGTTTTATATGGCAATGGCTAATATTACACCGATATCTTAGGCTGTACCTGCAAAATCATTGGAGAAAGACGTACTTAAAAAACGAATCACCTGGTTAGAAGATCGGGCGCGCTGCCAATTGTGGTGGCGTGCCTTAACAATACCTCCCAGGGAGGGAAAAATGTACTACAAATTAAAGAACAAATACAACCTGCGGGGGTGGGAAAAGCTGCCTTACGCCATCGTGGATACCGAGGCGCATAGGGCATCTTTCGTGGACAAAGGGACCTTCGCTGCGCTGGATTTGTGCAATGGGCGGATTGACCTTGCGCTCCCCCTTGTCCCGCAAAGCATCCGGGACAGCGTCAAGAAGCTGGAGGCACAGGGTATCGTTGCGCCCTGTGCCCCCGGCGAAGGCATCGCAGAGCGGCAGAAGTACCGCCGTTACCCCAATCGTTTTATGCAGTCTGCCCACTGGTCAATCACGGGACGATGCAACTGCAAGTGCCGGCACTGTTATCTCTCGGCGGCGGAGGGGCGTTACGGCGAGCTGTCCCATGAGGACATTATGAAGATTGTGGGGGGCCTCGGCGAGAGCGGTGTGCTTTCTTGCTCCATCACCGGCGGCGAGGCATTGGTGCGGCCGGACTTCTGGGAGATCATCGATGGGCTGACGGCGCGGGGGATTGGCATTACCCAGATCTATTCCAATGGTCTCCTCGTAAACAATCGCCTGCTGGACGGCTTCGAGGAGCGGGGCCTGCACCCTGAGTTTAACATGAGCTTTGACGGCGTGGGGTATCATGACTGGCTGCGGGGGCTCAATGGGGCAGAGAAGGCTGTTCGCCGTGCCTTCGAGCTGTGCCGTGACCGGGGCTTTCCCACCGGCGCAGAAATGTGCCTGTGGAAAGAAAATGCCCACAGCCTGAGGGAAAGTGTCAACTATCTGGCCTCCGTGGGTTGCCGGGGTCTCAAGGTCAATCCCGTAGCCGATACGGGGGCATGGCACGAAGGCGGCTATGCCGAAAAACACGGCCTTGCCATGGCGGAGACCTTCGCTGTCTATTTGGGCTATCTCGACGACTTCTACCGCGATTTGCCGGAGATGGAGGTGCATCTGGGCGGTTTCTTCCTCGCGGACGGGCGGAAGCCGGATGTGTTCCATCTGCCTGTCATCCATGTATGCAAAGAGCCAGAGAAGGTGTGCCTGTGCTCTCATGCGCGTACAACTATGTATATTTCAGCTGAGGGACGGGCCTTGACCTGCATGCCCCTTTCCAACATGGACGAGTTCCAGCAAAGGTATCCCAAGATTCAGGAAATCGGTGTCCGGGAATGCCTGAAGGATTCTGCCTATATGGAACTGCTCGACACCTGCGCCACCGCAGTTTTGGAGCATAACGAAAAATGCAGGGATTGCGTCTACCGCCGTCTGTGCCTTGGTGGCTGCCGTGCGGCGGGCATCATGGTGCACCCCGGAGATATCCTTGCTCCCGACGAATCAAGCTGTGCAATCTTTTGCGGCGGCTGGCTGCAAAAGATTGAGAAAAAGGTAAAGGCATTGCGCTTCACAGCGGAGTGCGCGGAGCGGAAGCAGCTGCGGGAGCTTGGCCGGGAAGACGAGCTGGCCTGGTGAGCAGTAACGGGAAAGATGTTTTCAATCATCTCGATTACATGAATAAGGGGATGGGTGGGGGAATGCCGCGTGATGTAAGCGACACTTTCGAGGCAGCAATCTTGTCTATATAACGAGTACAAGATGTCCCTCACTTCCATAAGTGGGGGCGGCAAATTACTAACAGGCGGCGAGTTAATATCTCCCGCCTCGTTGAAAGGCCAAGAGGAAGTTTTGCCTACGGCAAAACTGGAACAATGGCCTTATAAGTAAGAGATCAATTATTAAGGCGTGGCGAAGGGAGGGGAGGTTGTGGACGAATATGAAGTCGAAATGGACAGGATCTTTCGGGAAACTGACTTCGCCGCCGAAAATCACGACCTGAAGGAGCGGCTGTGGCAAAGGCTGCAGGAAAAGGCAACCCGGCGTCAGCAGGAGCCTTTGAAAAACATTGATGAGGACAGGGAGCTTTCGGATGAGGAGCTGACCCGCCTGGCGGCGGCAGGAAGTATTTTCACCGTGAAAAAAACTTAGTTGCATGTACCCAGGGGAACATGTTAGGAGGGTATCCGAATATATGCTGAAATATTCCCGCTATAACCACATGGTAAAAATACCCGACGAGGATGCCTATGCACTGTTGAATTTCCGAACGGGGGCTTTTGCACGTTTGAGTCCCTTGCAGAAAGATTTGTTTGAGGTTGCTGCCGATTTAGATGAAAATAGCAGTAAGGTCAAGAACTTTCGGCGGGGGGGCTTCCTGGTATCTTATGATGAGTTGCGGCACATGCGTACCCAGGCATATATGGCCAGTGGTTGGGGGCGTGTGCTGGGGTTGACTATTTGTCCGACTATGGCTTGCAATTTTGCCTGTCCCTATTGCTTCGAGGAACAGCGGGGCGGCCGCATGAGCAAGGAAACGGAAGATGCCGTGGTAAAGTTCGCCGATCGTTTTCTGGTGCGTCTGCCTTGTCAGGACATTGGTGTTTCATGGTTCGGCGGCGAGCCGCTTCTTTGCCCGGACATCATCGAGAGCCTGTCCGAAAAGCTCATGGCACTGGCAGACAAAAGAAATTGCGGGTACCACGCGCGGCTGATCACCAACGGATGGTTCCTGACGCCGGAGATTGTCGCCATGCTGGAACGAGTGAATGTGATTGAGATGCAGATTACTCTGGACGGGCCGACACCGGAAACCAATGACCATCTGCGACGAGAAAAAAACGGCGGCTCCAGTTTTGCACGTATCATGGAGAACTTGGAGAATCTGCATACAAAAAAGATCAAAGTGATGCTTCGTTGCAATTTGCATCGGGAAAACGCCGAGCATTTTGGGGCGTTGAAGGAGAAGGTGAACCTACTCGCCAAGAAAGCAGGGTTTCCCGTCCGTGTTTATTCGGCTATGATGGATGGATATGCAGGCATGTCCCACGAGATGCAGGAGGCATCCTTTAATACGAGTGAATTTCGCCGGATGGTTGAGGGCTGGGAAGATTTGCCCGCCCATGTCGATACCGATGCTTACTACCCCTACACCGTCTGCATGGCCCAGAATTTGACCGGGATCGGCATAGATGAGAACGGCGATCTGTATAAATGCTGGGAAGCGATAGGCAGGGGTGCAAAGGCTTTCGGGAATGTACGCGATTTTGACATTCTTCAGGAGCCGGATGGAAATCCGGGCGCATGGGACGAGTATTTCGAGACTCTTTTCCCCGAAAACGACAAGGACTGCATGGAGTGCAAGGTTTTCCCGATTTGCAAGGGCGGCTGCCCCCACAAACGGCTGACGGGCAGGCGTACCTGCTTGCCCGTAAAAGCGGATCCCGATGGCTACGTTCTCCATCGTTATCGCATTTGGCAGGAAAAACGACAAAACAGACCATAGATGAAAGGGGCAGATGTATGCGAGACGATTGCGGTATCTTAGGAGAGACGAGGCTTTCCCGCAATTTTCAAAGGTTGATGAGACGGGCGGCAGCGAATGGTCGAGACGAAGCACTTTTCGGTCAAAAGTACATTGCAGCAGCAAACGAGGTTGTCAAAAAAAGCTCCTTGCGCCACATGCCACGGACGAGTTTCTGCCTGGAGTTTCCTCTGACGGGCAAACCCTACATGGATATTTTCGTGAACCTCCAGTGCGGAAAAATGGAAGCTCCGGTAAAGTTTGAAGTCGGTGATGGTTTCGGGCTGGCATTTTTCGTCAATGCTTGCGCCGCGGATGAAACCCTGAAGGATTACCAGTTGTACTTTACCTTCGATCTCTCCGCTGACAGGCACATACCCAACGTCTATTTGTTGCCGCCCAACAGGAAAGGAAATATCTCGTATGTTCTCGCCATGATGGATAAGTTGAATGCTCTTGAACGGAAAGAACAAACGGCAACGGTTCTGGGGAAAGTACCCTCGGGGTGGCAAATTTACTATGCCGGTTTCATGCACACAAGAACGGACGCCCCCCTGCGCCTGGGGTTTGTAGCCAATCCTGAATGTGTACGCGGGTACGCAAGGGACAGTTCCTTGCTGGCCCGGGATTTTAACGTCTTTTATCCCGGGGGGCTTACGGAGGTTCTTCAGGAACAGCTTTCTTTGCTGGCCGATGCGATCGAGGCGGGGGCGGAAATGGAGATACAGCTTGACCTGCTTCCCAATGGCAGCTTCGGCGACAATATCGCTGTTTCGCCTTCCCTTGGATTCAATTATGCCGATGTGCGGCGAGCCGATGAGACCATGGCCGGTGACAGGGTAACGAGGATTATGGAGCTTTTTTCCCGTTGGGGTGTGTCAGACGATCGCTGGCGTCTCATGGGACAGGCTTGCTACGGAGTGGAGCGCATTGCCCAGGATGGGGACAATCGACGCCTGGTGGCGGATGTGGTGCAGCTAAGTGCTATCAAGGTGCGCTTTAACAGAAACGGCGCATCTCTCGCCAAGGGCTATCTTATCGCCACGTCGTGGGATTTATGATTTCGGTTTTACCAGTCTGGCCGACAATTTGTAACGGAACAGGCTGTAAAATAAATGGGACATCGCAAACCATTTTTGGAAATGTCCCAACCATATTATTTTATTGTGTCCTAAAAGGAGGATGACAAATGGATAACCAGTTCGATCCCCGTAAATTCTCGAAGGAGCAGCTTCAACAGGCTGTGGCCTGCGAGACGCCGGAGGAACTCTTGGATCTTGCCAAGAAAAACGGCATAGAGATGACGCCGGAGCAAGCAAAGAAGTACCTCGCTGAGATGGAGAACCTTGAGCTTGACCTCTCCGACGACCAGATGGAAGCGGTTGCCGGTGGTAGTTGCGCTTGGTTCTATCCCTGATAGGAAAATGAAAAAAGAGAGGAGAAACATGATATGGCAAACAAATTTGATTGGAAATCTCTTTCAGATGAGCAGCGGCGGGAGCTTTTGAAGAAAGCCGCTGCTTGCGAAACGCCGGAAGAGCTCATGGCTCTCGCCAAGGAGCAGGGGTTGGAAATGACGGAGGAACAGGCAAAAAATAAACTTGAGGAACTGGAAAACCTTGAGATCGATCTCTCCGATGAGCAGCTCAAAGCTGCGGCCGGCGGTTTTAGCTGTCACAATGGCCAGGGGCTGTGCCTGTCCGATTCGGGTGAATGGTTTGGTTGCTGACGTTTTCCGATAATGGTATAGCGCCTCGATCTGGGTCGTCTTTGTTGCTTTGGATGATTGCTGACACCGACGGCTGCGGTCTTGGCAGTTGCATCGTTTTGCGGAGTGCTTTTGCAGTGCTCCGCAAGACTTGTCTATTGCTATGAAATGGAATTGCGTAGTACAAGCCGTTGCTTCGCATGGAAATTTATGGCAGAGGGGGCTATCGAATGGGCAACATTTTATCCTTGCCGGATATCGTGCAGGATTTTCGCCGCATTTATCAAAAAGCGGCGGCAGAGGGGCGCGAGGCAAGGCTTTTTGGGGAGGAAACTCTTGAAAAAGCATGCGCTGTCCTGCGGTGCGGTGCCATAAAAGATGCAAGGGAGGCGGCGGGCTTCTACTTCGAGTTTCCCCTGTCGGGCACGCCCTGCATGGATCTGTTGCTTCAATATACCTGTGACGCATTTCCTTCCCCCGTTAAATTCGCGGAAGGGGATGGCTTTGGCTTGCAGAACTTTTTCGATGACTGCGCCGGCGATGAAGGCCTTATGGGGTATGGATGTGGCTTCTCCTTCGATCTTTCCCGTGAGACCTCCGTTGACAACATTGGACTTCCCGGCATTTATCTTGTACCGCCCCCCTCGCGTGCTAATGTAGATTATGTTCCTTTGATGCTGAAACGGCTTGGAAAAGCGGATTGTATTCCCCAGGTAATGGGTGCTTTTGCTGCTGCGCCGCCGAGATGGCGTCCTTATTATGCGGGGTGCATGGCAGGGCGGGTCGGCGGGCCGGTGAGGCTTGGCTTTTTCCTGCCGAGGGAAAGTCAGGCGTATTATTCCACACATCCCCTCGGATTGGCTGAGGAAATCGAGCTATACGGAGGACATAACCTTTTGTCGGAAGAAAAGGACAAGTTTTCCTATCTCATCCAAAACGGCGGTGTGTGGGATTTGCAGTTTGACCTTTGTCCCGATGGTACCTTTGCTGATGCATTGGGCGTTACGCTTGACATGGGAGTTGGCGGTGCCGATCCACGTAACTCCGAGGAATTCATGATGAAAGGCAAGGCCGGGCAAATCATGAGGTGTCTGGAAAGCTGGGGGCTGGCAGATTCCCGATGGCACGAGATGGGCAGAGCCTGTTACGGTGTCCTTCGCATGGTGCGTGAAAACGGGCGGTGGCGTGCCGTAGGTGATACGGTGCGGCTGAATACTGTCAAGGTGCGCTTCAGGGAAGGGCGGGCCTATCTTGCCAAGGGTTACCTTTTTGCGCAATCATACTGTATTTCGAAGAATATGAATAATTCGTCAGAGCCTGAGTTGAAATAGAGTTTGTAGAAGGCGGTGGTCAAATGTTACCGGCGGAGACAGTATTTGACGCTCTCATGGATCGTGCGGCAAATGAAGTAACGATGAAATCGGTGTTCGGGTCACTGGGTGAACAGAGGGCCTTGCTTCACGAAAAACTTTGCGGTCATGGGTTCAGCCAGATTTTTTTGGAAATCCCCCTCGACGGGGAGGCTGGATTTGACCTGCACATCATCCATGATGCCGAAGATATTCGGCGTGGCACTTATGAAGAAAATTTGTATGGTAATCGCGGTTCACTCTTTGCCTGGTATGCTGGCGAACCTTCGTGCGGCGATGGGCTGGATGTGGTGTATGATCTGCGGGAAGATAAAGAGGCTTCTCCAATGGTCTATCTCAAGATGTCAGATGATACGCCGGATTTCGATGGTTTTTTCCGTGAGACGGGAGATGAGGGGGCAGGCAGAAGGTTTCATGCGCTGACAAAGTCTCTTCCCTCCGGCTGGCATCCTTGGTACACGGGGGTGCATATGAAGCGGAAAGGGAAACCGTTGCGCATTGGAAGCGGCCTGACTGATTTTGCAAAGAGGCGTTACGCAGGCAATCCGCGCTTTTTGGCCGATGACTTGAAAGCCTTGGGGTTTACTGCCTGGCTTTCCCCCATGATGATAGACAAGCTCCGTGAGTTGTTTGCTTTTCCGTGGCCGGTGGATGTCCAACTTGATTTGCTGGATGACGGTTCCGTGGGGGATGTACTGGGGATCAGTCTTTGCACGGGAAACATGGGGCGGGATGCGCTGCGTGCTTCCCTTGAGCATGGAGACTTGCAGGAGCTTATGTTGCTCTTGGAGAGTTACGGCGTTTCGGATGCCAGGTGGAAAAAACTGGGAAATACTGTATTCCAAGTTTTGGCTCTGCTTCATTCCGATGATGGGAATAAATGCCGATATATACTCTCGGGAAATCTCGGCTTTGTTAAAGTGCGATTCCAAGGGACAGGTGCATTGGCTCTGGATGCCAAAGTATACCTTAACCTGAGGGCAGTTAGATTCGGTAAGGATGATGGTTGAATGCCGCACGGGGAGTATCGCAAAAAAACGAACAGTCCTGGGGAGAATTTTGGCGCGAGAAACAGGGAGAAAACAAATGAGACTCAGCAATTATGAGATGATTCTGCCTCTGATTGGTGCGGACGAAAAGGAAATCGATGACAGGGCACTTTTGGTGAATGGCCTTTACGGCGCATTTGACATCGTGCCGAAGCGTTGCGCGGATTTTCTTATAAAGGGAAAGTTTTCGCAGGTGGATTCTTCCCTATGGGAGCAGCTGGCAAGACGTGGTCATATCACAACCAAATCACTGGAGGAAGAAATTGCGGATCTGGAGCTTCTGGCACATATTGACCGGCGGATCATACAGAAGAGCCGCATTGATCTTATCATCATGCCGACCTATGATTGCAATTTCCGTTGCCCCTATTGTTTCGAGCGAAAGCGTTTGGCAAGGGGCGAAACGTGGCTTGCAAAGGTCATGAGCCATGAAATGATTCAGGCGATCTTTGCTGCTTTGGATGATTACCGATCCAGAGGCTACGGCCTTGGCAACTGCACGCTATACGGTGGTGAACCGCTCATGAAGGAAAATCTTGCTACCGTGAGGGAAATCGCCGAAAACTGCGCCCAGCGGGAAATGAAGATAGAGGTTCTGACCAACGGTTATGATTTGGCTTCATTCATTCCCATCATCAAGGAATTTCCCTTCGTGTTCGTACAGGTTCCTCTTGACGGTGTCGGAAAGACAAATGACAGGCTTCGACGGCACAAAGAGGGCAAAGATACCTACGAACGGATATTGAACAATGTGGATATGGCCTTGGAACATGGCATTGGCGTAAATATGCGCATCAACATTTCCAAGGAAAATCTTTCCAGCATAGATGAATTGACTGATGACCTGAAGCGTCGCGGTTTCCTGGCAAAAGAGAATGAACGCCGCATGGGGCAGAACCAGCGGGGGGAATTTGTCCACTATTTCAAGGCAACGGTAACACCTGACAGAAATTCCTTCCTCGGCGAGGGAGGCGTCGCCAGGGAACTGCTGGAAAGCGGTCGCAGTGCTGAGTATGTCATGGAGCATTCTTGTCTTTATGGTATAGTGGCGCGGTATATCCGCAAGCTGTTTCAAAAAGATACCTATGTGGATTTTTCCACTGCCATTTGTAACGCAGAACGCGGCGCGCTTTTGGTTGACCCTTACGGGCTGCTCTTCCCGTGCTGGGAATCAGTTGGTGATGATGATATGGCGGTTGGCCGCGTGGATGAGACGCAAGGGCGCGTTTTGTGGAACTTTGCCAAAGCAAAGTGGCGACTCAGAACCTCGGACAGGATACCTGCCTGCCGTATTTGTCCGTATAATTTCTTTTGCAAAGGCGGCTGCGCCGCACGAGCCAAAGATGTCTATGGCGACTATTTCCGCGAGTATTGCGGCGATCACAAGCAAGCATTTGCCTTTGCAGCCTCGCATATAGCAGGGAAAATGTGGCAAGAGCGAGGCGAGGCGGAGCTGTCATTGTCTTTGGCAGAGCCGCTGGCGCACTTGACAAGGAAGGAACGGTATATGATTATGAATTCCAAGAGTATTCCCGATGTCTTTGCCATCGTAAAAAAGGCAGGCCTTTTACCACAGATATAGTAAATGACAATAATATATATGTCATTTGCCATATACAATGTCTCAACTCTATCATTTTTAATGGGAGGTATTTAGCATGGGAAACATCGACAAAAGCAAACTCACCGAGGCGCAGATACAGAAAGCAATGGCATGCAGCAGCGTTGAGGAACTGATGAAAGTGGCCAAGGAAGAGGGCTATGAGCTTACCGAGGACGAGGCCAAAGCGTATTTTGCAGAGATGGAGGACTTTGAACTGGACGGTGACAAGTTGAAAGATGTGGCGGGCGGCGGTTTTGCGGGTAGCCAGTGCTATGCCAAAACTGGCTGCTGATAAGGACGCGTAGAAGACAAGGGAAGCTGGATGATGTGAAGCTAAGATTCCGGCCAGAGGGCAGCCAACAGTTGCAAACTTTTGGCCGGAATCATTTTCATGAGAGTTCCTCTATGTGACCACAAAAAAAGGGTCAATCACAAAACCTGTGGGATTCGAATAGCTTAGACGAATAATTCATGTTGTCAAAAAAGAGGACATCCGCTAAGATGTGGAAATGCATCTAGCCTTTTAGGAGACTTTTGCAATGAAAAAATTTTTCTCTTGTTACCCTTGGCTTGAATTTGGGTGCCAAAGAATATGATTTGCTTTTTATTATTCAAAACAAGGCTGCTTGGGAAAGATTTATTTCGGGAAATATAAAATTCGGGACGGAAGTTTCCGCGCAGGCAAGCGACGGAGTGAACGGCGACACTTTTGCCGATGCGACGATTGTGGCGAACGGTGTTTGAGTTTATCAACTGGACAAAAAAGGCTTGGCGGTTGAATTTTCGTTGAAGGGCGCGAGGATTTCGCCGTTCCGAACGCTTAATTAAAGTGAGGGCCGCCGCGTTGACGGATATTTTCAAAAAACTTTACGAGAACAATTATCCCATCGAAAAGATACGATTGGTAGACGAATATGATGCGGATGACGAAAAATCTATGCGCGATAATAATTCTTCGTGCTTTAATGGGGCGGCGACTGGGAAGACCGCAAAGACTATCAGCATTTTGAAATTCCAACGTCGTTGGTGGATATTTTGTATCCCGACAACAAATAATAAGCGGGACGATTTACGGCGAAAATGTGAAGAAGAATTAGGTACTACAATAGAGAGGTATTATAACGATGAGAAAAATAGAGCGGTTCTTGGCGACCTTGTGCTTGGCGGCGGTTATGCTCTTGCCGGTGGGCATTGCCTCTGCGGGACATTTGGAAGATATATTGGCGAGGGGGACAATCCGCATTGGTACGACGGGCGACTACATCCCCATGTCGTACCTCAATCCCCAAACGGGAGAGTATGAGGGAATTGATGCGGAGCTGTCAAAACTCATCGCCGCTTCCTTGGGCGTGAAAATCGAATATGTGCCGACCACCTGGCCGACCCTCACCGCCGATACACTTGCCGGAAAATTCGACATTGCCCTTTGCGGCATATCGCGCAATTATGCCCGGGCAAAGACGATGGCCATGTCCGATGCCTACGGCGAAGGAATTTTCGGCAAAACAATCCTTTGCCGCAAGACCGATGCCAAAAAGTTCAAAACCATAAGCGACTTGAACCGCCCCGAAGTCCGCATTATGATAAACCCCGGCGGCACCAACGAGAAATTCGCCCGCGCCAATCTGACAAAGGCAAAGCTCATTGTGCATAATGAAAATGCCGATATTCCAAGGCAGATTGCCGAGGGCAAGGCTGACATCATGATTACGGAAACGGTGGAGGCGGCTCAATACATAAGAAAGGACTCTCGCCTTGCCGCGCCGCTCATAAACGCCCCCTTTACCCGCCATTCCTGCGGCATTTTGATGGAAAAAGGTGATCAGGAATGGCTGAACTACATCAACTTCGTCCTGGCGGAACTCCGCATGGACGGCACGATGGCACAACTTGAGACGAAATATCTGAAATAACATAAGCCGGATGAAAACCAATGGAGCCGTTTTTTCGTGAATATAAAGTGTAAGGAACTGGGCAAAAATAATCATTGCATAATGCGCAGGATAAATTCGCCACAGCGAGGCGAAGGAGCGAGACGTAGTGGTGCTACGTCGAGCGACGACAACGAAGCTGTGGCGAATTTAGACAAGCAGAATGCATTGATTATTTGCGCACAGTTCCTAAGGGAGCGTTTATTATGAAACACAAAAAAATTTGCGCCGCGTTGATGGCGGCGATGATCGGGATCGGCACCATGGCGGCATCTCCCGCCTCCGAGGCAGCATCGCGGGAGGAGATTGCCAAAATCTCCGTGAACAAACAGGGTACGAACTTCAAATATTGGAACAAGGACGCAGCCTCTTATAAGGCACTTACCGGATATGTGAAGGACATTACGGACAAGCGCAGCAAAAATTTTATCCCCGTCGAGGACAGAATTGCGGTATTTGATGTTGACGGCACTTTAGCTTGCGAAACGGCACCATTTTGCTTTGACTTTATGATGTTCATTCATCGTGCGCTTGACGATTCCAATTATACGGCTTCAGCACAGGATAGAGAAAATGCCGAAGCAGTCAAGAACGCAATTTACAATCACAAAATGACTAACGATGTACGCAGAAAGCATTGTCTTTCAAATGCGTCGGTTTTTGCCGGAATGACACCCGCTGAATACGCTGATTATACGAAGAATTATTTCAACACGCCGGTTGAAGGTTTCACAAATTTGAAAGTCGGAGAGATTTTCTATTTGCCGATGGTTGAAGTGGTTTCCTATTTGAGAGCAAACGATTTTAAAATTTTCCTTGTATCCGGTGCGGAAAGAGAATATACAAGAATTTTGGCAGAAGTCCTTGCCGTTGATAGTGACAATATAATCGGAACGGATTACAGCTATGTTGCAGAGAATCAAGGCGACAAGGACGGCATGGACTACGTTTATAAGGTTACCGATAAATTAGTTCGCGGTGATTTCGTCAGTAAGAATATCAACACCAATAAGGTTAATTTGATCGCTCGTGAAATTGGCAAGCAGCCGATTTTGGCATTTGGTAACTCAAGCGGCGATTACAGTATGTTCAATTACACTTCAACGAATCCAAAATATAAAACAAAAATCTTTGCCTTGCTCTGTGATGACATTGAAAGAGAATTTGGCAAAACTTCAAGTGCGGAAAAAATGAAAAAAGCCGCTGATGAGAACGGCTGGATTGCAGTTTCAATGAAAAATGATTTCAAGACGATTTATGGCGATAACGTGGCCCGTGTTGATCAATGACGGAATTTACGGTATCTTGATATGAGCTTATTTGTACGCCGAAAAGCGGATTATAAGTCCGCCTCCGAATATTTGGAGCATCATTATGAAATACTGGAGACCATAGGGGCATTGCCGCTTGCAGACGAGCCTTTCGTATCGCTTTGGCAAGAAGGCAGCGGACGAGAAGCGCTCATAATTTTGGCGGACGAGATGAAGCTTCCCGCTTATCGTTGGTCTTGGGATAATATGGGAGCCATCTCCATTTCCTTCGCGCAAACGATGGGCGGGAGGCTTCCCGTCATATCGACGCAAAGCCACAAGGATTTTCGGCAGATGGACGCACTAATAAACGGAAGGGAAGAGGCGAGAGAACTTCCGCTCACGGTAAATGCGTTTGCTATGGAGGCGCGAGCGAAGAGCATTTTTCGCCATCGTGTTTTGCTCCTTAACCGCGCCCCCTACAGCAATGTTTCCGCAGAAAAGTTGGAGCTTTCCGAAGAAGACTGGCTGGAACGATCCCATAAACTCCGGCTCCGCCACGAGTGCGCTCACTATGAGACCCTGCGTCTGCTCTCCGGCATGAAGAACCACGCCCACGATGAAATCCTCGCCGATGCCTTGGGGCAGATTGCCGCTTTCGGCGATTTTAGTGCCGAGCGGCAAAGGCTTTTCTTCGGTTTGAAGCGAGGAAAAAACACTTGCCATGGCAGACTTTCCTTCTATTGCCAACAGATCATGCCCGAAGAGCGGGAAAAAGTTTATCGAGCGGTAGATGCGGCTCTGGATTCCATAGAGGAGCAGTTGGCTTCTTTGCTGGCAAAAAATGTGGATGAACTTGAGATTTTTATGGCATTGGCGGGAACGAGCATCGCGGAGCGGATGCTTTAGAAGATGATTTATGAACGAAACAGGAGGTACCAGTAGAATGAATATGTTAAATGCGAAGAAACGGAGCATCATTGCCATTCTTTCCGCATGTACGTTGGCTCCCATCATGCCGGCATATACGCCGATGGTTGCCGCAAACATAGTTTCGGCAGCGGAAATGGAACAAGTACAGGGCATTGATTATCTAGTCTTGGTGAACAAAACCCATAAACTCCCTGACGATTATGAGGCAAATGTCCCTCTCATTACAGCAAAAAATTCCATGGGGCGTGAGTTCCAAATCGAGCGTGAAACCTACGCTCATTTTGTGCAGTTGCGTGATGCTTTGCTGAAACAGGGCATACAGATTGAGTTGGACTCCGTTTATCGGAGTGTCGCCCGCCAGCAAGAGATAGTCAAAGAATTTACCGAAAAATACGGAACGGATTATGTCAGGCAGTATGTGGCAGTCCCCGGCTATTCCGAGCACCATACGGGACTCGCGGTGGATATTTGCCTGATGGTGGACGGCAAGGTGATTGATGATAACGACGAGATGATTGCGCAGAAGGAAATCTTCGCCAAAATCCATCCCTTGCTTGCCGATTATGGTTTCATCCTGCGTTACCTTCCGGGGAAAGAGAACATCACTGGTTATAGCTACGAACCTTGGCATTTTCGTTATGTGGGGAAAGATGCTGCCAAGGAAATCAGCCGCAAGGGGCTGACCTTGGAAGAATACATGACCGAAACCACGCAGCAACGTAGCGTTTCGCCGGAGGATGCACGGGGCTTTGTGGTGCTGTCGGAGATTGTTCCTGACATCATCACGGAAGTCCGCTACTACACGACCTACAATTTTGTCGGCGACCGCATCGTCGGCTACGAGGAGCCTTGCGTTCTCATGACCCGGGAGGCGGCTGACGCCCTGAAAGAAGTGTCAGATGATGTGATGAGCCAGGGCTATCGCCTCAAGATTTACGATGCCTACCGCCCGCAGATGGCGGTGGATCATTTCGTGCGGTGGGCCGAGGATCTGGGCGACAAGCGCATGAAGGAATATTTTTATCCCGAGGTGGACAAGACGCGGCTATTCGCGGACGGCTATATCGACGCCAAGTCCGGTCACAGCCGCGGTTCCACCGTTGATTTGACGCTTTTCGATATGAAAACAGGCAAGGAAGCGGACATGGGCGGCACCTTCGACCATTTCGGCATCGAGAGCCATCCTGATTGGTGCGGCAATCCCGAAACGATGCAATACACGGGGAAATATAAGGGTAACAAGCCGCCCAAGAACGGGGAAATCAACGAGACCCAGTTCAAGAACCGCATGATTTTGCGCCAGGCGATGCTCCGCCATGGATTCAAGCCGCTCTCTACGGAATGGTGGCATTTCACCATGAAAAACGAGCCATATCCCGACATCTATTTTACTTTTCCTCCGCATCTCAAGTAAACAGAAAATGATTCGCCATTTATCTTGATATGGGGGAAGTGAGTTTTGGGAAGTAGCCTGAAATGACAGTTAAGTTCGTGGGTAGGAGGATTTTCCGAAAAATCCAAGTATAGGATGAAGGACATAGGCTATAAAAATGGTTTTTTGCCGAGCATCCTGATGGTGTAATAGACCCTGTGCCGATGATAACTCAATGTGAGGAATGCGGCGAGTACGATACCGCCCCTTCGCTAAAAATGTATGTCCCCCATGAAAGAAAAGGGTCTCAACGAAAGTCTAATGCTCAGTGGTCTGTAGCGGTGTCCTTTCACGAGATAGATTATGTATCCCCCGGAGAATTTGAAAATCACTATAAATTGTATATGGAACATCGGCATATATGCAAAAATTGCGGTGGCAAACTGCGTCTGATTTCCGAGGACAACCTGGGGAAATTGATGTGTCCTCATTGTAAAGACCGTTTTCTGTCGGTTGCGTTAGAAGCTCTCTGGGATTGATTGGCATCTCCCATATCGTGGGATTTCTTCTTACGAATAATTGGGATAAATGGCGGTTGTGTAAATGTTTATAGCATGAGTGAAATAATACAGCCTATAGGAATCGAAATTTCATCATTTATCATCAACACTCGTTCAAAAGTATCAATCTTCTTGGCGAAGCCTGTAACAGTCACATAGGCTCCGCCGTTTTTCTTTTCATCCGGCTGGAAATAGGTGACGGTTACTTCCGGATGTTCCTTTATGTGTGCCCGAATCATTGTAAGCGCCTAACAAGACGCCGGATTCCTCCCGGCCAGATTTCGTGAGATAATCAGGCAAAGCATTCATGGTTCGCAAAGTTTTAAAACTTGTAGAACT
>OMWS01000084.1 GCA_900314825.1 uncultured Veillonellaceae bacterium
ACATATACCTACAATTAAGTATAACACAAAAGTGGCGAAAAAGCAAGGATTTTCCTAGCTTTTTCGCCACTTGGAACGATATTTTTTTCAAAACTCGGGAAAAAATACGACGAATACATCCTTCATCAAGACTGACATGCAAAGAAGCCGCCCTTTTCGTGCAGCTTCTTTTTTGTATGCTATCATATGCCGTGAGCTCGAACTCTCCGCAGAGTCTGCGGTACAGGGCGCCATGGGCATCCTGCTTGACGAGGAAGCAGCCGTTGTCGAAGATGTGCTGCGACACGAGGTTGCACGCCTCGCGGTACCGCTCCATCGTCTGTGCAAGCGCCTGCGCCTGTTCTTCGTCCGGCTCCATCCGGAGTTTGATGACTTTCGTCAGCATGGCTATTCACCTCTGAATATACCGCCTGAAAGAAACCGCGAATCCGGAGCAATGAAACCGCACAGTCCAAAAGAATGGTACCGGCCGTTCCGGCTGAATGAAACCGCTTGAGATATAATTGCTTCAAGCACAATCCCGTGCCAGGACATATCTCAAGGAGGTCATTACATGGCCAGAATCAGACCGAACTACCGCGAGATTCTCCGGCTTCAGGCCAAGGGCTTGAGCCAGACGGACATCGCGCGCAGTTCCGGATCCTCGAAACGGACGGTCAACCGCGTCCTTCGCCTTGCTTCCGAGCAGGGCATCGCGTGGCCGCTCGCCGAAGATCAGACGAACGACGTGCTAGCGAAGAAGCTCTCGACGCAGAAGCCGGCGGAACAAACATCAACCGAGCGCGCCATGCCGGACTGCAAGCGCATCGCGCAGGAGCTCAAGCGGAGCGGCGTCAACAAGAAGCTGCTCTGGACGGAGTACTTGGAACGCTGCCGCTTGCAGGGCAAGATGCCGCTCATGTATTCGCAATTCTGCCACTACATCCAGCAGGACGAAGCGTGCCGTTAGGCGACCATGCACCTGCATCACAAGCCGGGCGAAAAGGTCGAAGTGGACTGGGCCGGGGATCCGCTGTACTTCACGGACAGCGAGACCGGCGAACATATCACGGCGCACCTTTTCGTCGGCGTGCTCCCGTACAGCCAGTACACGTTCGCCGAAGCGTTCGTGAACGAGCAGCAGCACGCCTGGCTGCAAGCGCACGTCGACATGTACGCGTTCTTCGGTGGTGTCACGAAGATCCTCGTCCCGGATAACTGCAAGACGGCGGTCATCCACCAGAAAGGCAGTTGGTACACGCCAAAACTCAACGCCTCATACCACGAACTTGCAGAATGCTACAATACCGCCATCCTTCCCGCACGCGTGCGCCATCCGAAGGACAAGCCGTCGGTGGAGGGCAGCGTCGGATTCGCTTCCACATGGATCATCGCGGCTCTGCGCAACGAGCAGTTCTTCTCCATCGAAGACCTGAACAACGCCGTCGCCGAAAAGATTGACATCCTGAACCGCCGTCCGTTCCAGAAGCGCGAAGGCAGCCGCTGGAGCGTCTTCTCCGAGGAGGAGAAAGCGTACCTCGCGCCGCTCCCCATCCTCCCGTACGAGCCTGCCGAGTGGACGACCGCCAAAGTGCAGTTCAACTACCACGTGACCGTCCAAGGCATGAACTACTCCGTCCCGTACGACTACATCCACAAGGAAGTGGACGTCCGCCTCACAGAGCACAGCGTCAAGATTTACTTCCAGCATAAGGAGATTGCGTCCCATCCGCGCCTCCACGGCCCGAAAGGCCAGTACAGCATGCAGGCGTGGCATATGCCGGAGCGCCACCGCAGATATCTGGAGTGGGATGGCAACCGTTTCCGCGCTTGGGGCAGGAACATCGGCGAGAATACGGAAAAGGTCGTCGACGGCATCCTCACATCGCGCGTCATCGAGCAGCAGAGCTACCGTTCCTGCATGGGGCTCCTCCACCTCGCCGAGAAATACAGCGACCTGGCGCTGGAACTCGCCTGCAAGCAGGCGCTCTCCTACGCGAAGAAGCCGAGCTACAATGCTGTCAAGAATATCCTTGCGGCGCAGGAATCTTCCGGGAATCCCCAAGCTTCCAAGAAAGCGCACGGCCTCACGCGCGGCGCGGATTACTTCAGGAGGCGGTCGTAATGCTGGAACAAGAAACCATCGACCGGCTGCATGAGATGCGCCTTCCGAAAATGGCGGACGCCTACCTTGCGCAGGACAGCGACGAGCACTGGAAGCAGACGGATTTCGACACGCGCTTCGCTGCGCTCGTGGATGCCGAGCATCGCAGCCGCGTCTCGAACCGCAGAGTCCGCCTCCTGAAGCTCGCGAACCTCGACCAGCCCCATGCACGGCTGGAAGAAATCAACTACACCAGCGGGCGCAAACTCGAACGGCGGCTCATCGAGCGGCTCGGCGGCTGCCGCTACATCGACGACTACCGCAACATCTTCATCACGGGCGCGACGGGCGAAGGGAAAACCTATCTAGCCTGTGCGTTCGCCTATGAAGCCATCCAGCGGGACATCCGCACGCTCTTCGTACGGATGCCTGACTTCCTCACGGACATGGAACTGGCGCGGCGGAACGGCGACCTCAAGCGGACGCTCAAGAAGTACACGAACCCGCGCCTCCTCGTCCTCGACGAATGGCTGCTCGTCCCGCCGAACGAGCAAGAGGTGCGCGACATCGCCGAGCTCATCCAGAAGCGCCGCCGTCATGCATCGACCATCTTCTGCTCGCAGTACGACGATAGCGAATGGATTGAGCAGCTTGGAAACGCCGAAGGGCCGCTCGCCGAAGCCATCCTCGACCGCATCATCCATGACGCATATCGCATCAAGATCGAAGCGATCGACCCGGACAAAGACATCTCCATGCGCGAGGTCTACGGCCTCCACGAAGAGGACGAAGCCAACTAAAAACAAAATTTCACGTCTCTGAGTGAGCGGGAACCGCCATCCGAAAAATGGCGGCTCCCGCATGCCCAGAGCGGCATGCTTGCCGGTATCATTTCTCTGGAAACCTGCGGTACCATTTCTACGGGCTCGCGGTTTCATTTCTCCGGCAGGGGCGGTACACCGCCGCCGTAATAACCACACCTCCCCGTAGAGTTATTTTTGACATTATCTCAAATGCTATGATTGGAGGGAAGCCAGCCTGGTATTGGGTGCTTACATATCAAGCACAGATTTATTTTTATTGCAAAATAATTAAACTGTCCAACGATTGGACAGTTTAATTGATTATTTAGAAAGTATCCTTACCTGCTTTATTTTAGGATATTTCGATGCTGCATTACTAGTACCACTCGAAACCGTATGCCTGCCGACGCAGCGTCTTGATCTTGTTGTTGATGCCCTCGATCTTCCCAGCAGAGATGCGGTAGGTTGCATGGGCAAGGATTCCGTCAAGATGCGTGGCGAGGAGCTTTCGGAACCACATCAGATGGCGGTTCCGTTCTTCTTCTCCAGGCGCACGTTCCAAGCAAAGATCCATGATGCGGTTGATGTATTCCATCATGCGATGCTCCGACCGGCACGAAAACGCCTCTTGCAGCATCTCCTTGATGAGATCCGTCACGAACAGCAGCCGGTTCTTTTCGAGGATACTCTCGTAGCGCTTCATGTACCCGATGTTGCGTCGCTTGACTTCTGTCACGGAGAAGATGCTGCTTTCCCTGCGGAGGGTCTTCCCCTCGCTTGCTTCGCGGTCTTTCCTCTCCAGCGTCGCACGGCTGGACATCAGGATATGCCTGCTGCGCTTCAGGCTTCGTGCAGCCTCGTAATCCCCAGCATCCTCCAGACGTTTCTGCTCGTCTTTCCGGATCTCGCTCACGACCTTGTCGTTGAAGTTCTTGAAGATGTGGAAGTAGTCGAAGACCACGCGGAGGTGCGGGCACTTCTCTAGGAACGCCTCCTGGAAGTCGGAATTCATGTCGAGCGCGACCGCTTCGACGTGCGACATCCACTCCAGCCCGACGTGCTTGATGAAGTCATAGACGACCTGCTTCTTCTTTCCCTCTGAAATCCAGAGGATATGCCCGGTCTTCATGTCGATGATGTGCGTCGCGTACTTGTGGCCGTTATGCAGTTTGAACTCGTCAATGCCGAGGAATCTCGCAGGGCTCTCGGGGCGGCAGAGCTTTCTGTCATCGACGTAAAGCCCTTCCAGCCGGCGCTTGTCGATGGCCTTCACGGTGTTCTGGCCGACGCCGGTGAGCTCGCTGATCTCCTTGTTTGTGAGCGCGTGGCGGGCTAGGAGAAAGCAGATATAGTCCTCGAGTTCCCGCGTGATGTGATGGTGCTCGGACTCGAACGGAATCTCCTGCATATGCGTGCGCTTGCAGTCCAAGCAGAGATACTGGACGTTCTGGAATCTGATGATGCTGGTCCCGTTCCCGACAGGGAGGTGCTTCAACGTTCTGTTGAGTCGTTGGTTGACATGCAGGTGGGATTTGCCGCAAAACGGGCAGGTGCGATCTTCCGGAAGCGACAGCGTTCCGTTCATGCGCAAGGATCTGCGACCATCCGGAAGGAGCTCGCTGGTGGTATCCGTGTTGTGGAAGCCTGCCAGCGATGACGGAATCAGCAGATATTCCTGCGAGGAAGCAGCTTCCCCGAACAAAAGAGACAGTTGCTCATAATGGAAATTTTCGATATAATCCATGGAGAGGACATTCCTTTGTGGGGATTTACATTTGCTAGATGCATATCCATATCTTACGGGAGGTCCTCTTTTTTGACAACATGAATCATGTACAGGGATTATTCATCCCACAGATTTTGTGATTGAACCGGAATATCTATAATCGTGGAATCTATGTAAGACGAAAGAGGATACGGTCAAAGCACAACGGCTGTTGAAACGAGAATCTCTCAGCATCAGCCTTTCGGAGTGTCAATTTGTTGTTCCATGAATTTCGGAAGGCGTCCGTGTGTCGCCTTGTAGCGTCGCAAAAACTCATTGTTCTCCAAGGTTGGTTTCGGCGTTTTCTTGTTTTGTTCAATTGTCAAAGCCAGTTTCTGAGCTGCTTTGATGGATTGGTAGCCAGCAGTCTCTTCGACAACCTCGTCCACATACTCGGGAGCATTCATGATGACGGAAATTGCCAATTCCTTGTAAGGGATATTCTCAAGGCGGGCTTTGAGCATCGTGTTGAGGTAGCCGCCACAATTGATGTCCGTAGCACCCTCCTGCCTCAACTTGCTGATTTGAACCCAGGTCATGAGGAGAGCTCGCCAAACTTTGGCTTTTTGCTTAGACCATCTCGAGATCATCGATTTCGTATAGCCGATCTTCTCCATCTTTTCTTGTAAGTATTCCCATGACGGGATGCCTGCATCATCAATCAATTTCTGTGTGGGAGCGTTAATGAGAAGTGATACCCTGTTGACTGCTGTGCGTTCGCGAAGAGATACGATAAAGGTAAATTCAGAAATCTTTCGGTGCTCAATGGCTGAAACGATATCATCGGGATTTTCAATGCGGAGTTGCGAATAAGGGTTGGAATTGATATCTTCAACGGCTTTTTCTATGGCATTGCGCTTATAGTCATTAGGGCGGGGGAGGGTCGGTTCTCCATTTCTCTCTGGAGTAGGGACACGCTGACGTAATTCTTCGTAACTGATGGATATGTGAAAAGGGTATGGTTCCTCTAGTCGCTGCATTTCAGCAATTCTTGCTGTGATCCAATTGACGAATGGATACGTGTAGCTACTTTTGCAATTCTCATGGAATCGAACATCGATTTGAATGTCCGGATGTTTGAGTATTTCTGTGACGTAATAGTCTTGGAAGGCAGGATTTACGTGTATGGTGACGGTTCCTTCTGAGGGGCTAACGTCAAAGTGGCTAAGGATCCAAAAAGTGCTGGTTTTTAGTTCGCCGTCATCAGTGCGGTATTGTACTGTCTGAGTAAGGGGCATATTGCGAAGTTTGTTGAGGGTTCGGGCGTATGATCTTTGTAAACTTTCCCATCGAGCAATGCCTTTTTCTGCAGCCATCGTCTTGAAATTAATTTTAAAACTTATGGGTTCAGAATAGTCGCCGCCATTGTTGACAAAATCTTGTATGCCGCCTCGGATTGCTACCATAAAGTCGTTTTCTTGCTTCGAGGTAGCTCTGCTTGGCATGCTTGCGGAAAAGGGAATGTTCGAAAACAACGGAAGTTGCTCTGGCACATTTTTTTGCTTCTTATTACTCATGACATCACTCCTCTATGTGCTATTAGCATACAGAATTTGAGCGGAAAATGCAATTGTACCTAAAACTCGCAGTTCGTATTGGAACGGTATGATTTACGAGTTTTGGGTACGCGATTTTTGGGATGATTTCGGTTTTTTTCTGTTCCTTAGAGATATAGAGAAGTAAGTTGTTTAAAAAACAAAAAGGATAAGACGATAAATAAGAGAGCGAGCTGTAGCTCTGAAATCTAGTAAAATCAAGGGATTATCTACGAGTTTTAGGAGGAATTGCGAGTTTTGGGGGCATGACTTGCGAGTTCTAGGTGCATGTAGTACGAGTTTTAGGTACGTAATGCGAGTTTTGGATACATGTGGTATTATAGTTATCCACAGAGATATGGCATGCTGTGGATATGCTTGTGGATAATCCAGTGGAAAGTTATGGAAACCATAGAGAAATAAGGGATTCTCGCTCGTTGTGTACCTAAAACTCGTACTTCGAAGAAATTTTTTGTATCCAAAACTCGCAGTTTCGTATTCACTTACTGTACCTAAAACTCGTAGTTCAGGTCAGAAACCAGTCAATAGGTGCAATCAGAAAGCGCACTTTATCATAGGCTTTGGTATATCTTGTATGTTGCACCTAAAACTCGTAGTTTCAAGAAGTGAGGTGGTGCATCCAAAACTCGTAATTCATGGAAATTTTGTCCAGAAGCTTGATGCCATACGACTGCATTATACCTAAAACTCGTAGTTTGAGATGATCAATTGACGGAATTCTCAAGTAAATAGCTGCTCCTAAAACTCGCAGTTCGTGAAATATTCGCGTGTATCTAAAACTCGCAGTTTGGTGGAAAGTCTAAAGCCAAGCCATGAACCTAAAGCTCGCGGTTCATGCTGTATATCAGGTCGAACGGGAAAATGGAATATTAGTTGGGCGATTTGATGTATGCTTGAGCCTTGTGTTTTTTCACGTCCGTGTAAGGGGCGCTGCCTTGGGCGTTATGGGATTTCCCGCCGCCCTTGCCGTCGAAGCACGTGTTGAGGCCGCGCAGGATGGCCGAAGCGTCTGCATCGGCATCGTCCGCGACTTCGACGATGTAGTTCAGGCGGTCGCCATGATGGTAGAGCAGGGTGGCGACGGTTTTCGGGAGCTCCTGCAACCGCTTCATGAGGAACTTCGCCTCGCCAGCATCCATGTCTTCTTCGAAGAGCGTGATGCGCTGGTTGCCTTGCGTGTCGTAGACGGGATGCTTCTGGATGTCCGCGATGCGGTAGGCGAGGAGCTGTTCCGTGCGCGATGCGCCGCTTCTTCGAGGGTCGGCAGCACCTTGTTCGCGCCGGCGACGAAGTAGACTTTCTTGTGCCCGTAAAGCGAGCCGGCGACGCGGTTGCCCGTGCCGTCGATGTTCACCATCTCGCCCGTTTGAGCAATGCCATTGACGGAGCATAGGAATACGTCCGTCGTCAGGCAGAGCAGTGCCGTCGTGTAAAAGTTCATGCCGTCTTGCGGGTGCGCGGGATCGTAGACCGTGTTGTGCTTTGACAAACGCTCGTAGATGCCAAGGCTTTTTAGCGTCAGCGAATCGCCGAAGCCGACGGTCACGCCGTCGATCTGTGCATCGAGATAGTTTGCGGCTTCTGCGCTGGTCTCAAAGCACGAGACCTCGTATTCGCGCTTGCGCAGGGCTGCGGCAAGTTTCGTGAAATCCATGGAATTATCCTCCAGTCGTATCAGAATTTGCTGGCGTGGCTTTGCATTAAGACATTTTCGGCAAGCCCGGACAGGCTCGGTGTGGCAACCGTGCCGACGAGGCGCTTGAGGATGCCTTTTTCTTCTTTGACGCGGAGTTCCTTGACGGGAGCTCCTTCTTTGATGTGCGCGAGTTCGCGCAGGGCGTCATAGGCATCGAGGTACGTGCCGAACGCATCAATCAGGTGGTTTTCCTTTGCCAGAAGCGCATCGACCGGACGGCCGTCCATCATGTCCGTTTCGTTCTGGAGACTTGGGCGGTGTTCTTTGACGAATTCCATGAAGAGTTCGTGGCCTTTGCGGGCGATATCGTTGAGGAACGCGCGCTCGTCCTCCGTCATGTCGCGCATGGGGTTGCCGATGTCCTTCATCTTGCCGCTCTTGAAGGTGAGTGTCTTGATGCCGATTTTCTCTGCGAGCTCTTGGTAGTTCGGGATTTGCAAGATCGTGCCGATCGAGCCTGTGAGCGACTGGCGGTTGGCAAAAATCTTGTCCGCGACGACGGCGACCATGTAGCCGCCAGAGCAGCAAATGTCAGCAATCGACGCGACGACAGGCACGCGGCGCGCCTGCTTGACGCGGTCGATGGCGCGTGCAAGCTCTTCCGAAGCACCGGCCGTGCCGCCAGGCGTGTTCAGGCGGAGCAGGATGCCGTCAAGGCGTTCGTCTTCGTTCTCAAGGTCTGAGAGGAAGGAGAGAAGTTTCATCAAGTGGAAGCCGCTCGACGAAAGAGCACTTTTCGGAGCGCTGGCGGAAATCACACCGCTGATTTCGATGATGGCGAACACGTTCTTTTTTCGATGGAACATGGCAGGAACCTCCTAAAACATCAATCCATTGTCTATTCTATTATGATACCACGGACGGAAGGAAGTTGACGAGCATGTGACAAAAAGTATATAAGCGGGCTGCCAAACCGTTGGGTGCAATGTGCGTCCTGGCTGAGGACAACTTTCTTCTCGCACATCCTAGCATAAATTCGAGGGTGATTCCAGCCGAAACAGAACGGTGGACGGGGCAGCGCTTTGAAGGACGGTGCGTGGCAGGCGCGACAGCTGAAGCCAGATGGATCAAGGAGCCTGAGAATTTTTCCAAACTTAGTGTAAAATAGTTCTCGGTGATGAGGTTGCAAAAGAAATAAGAGGCCTGTATCCTATAGAGTGCTAACTATTACAGGATTACACAAGAAAGGC
>OMWS01000027.1 GCA_900314825.1 uncultured Veillonellaceae bacterium
ATCCGCAGCATGGGCACGCGCGGCAGCCTTGGCGGACTTTCGCACAAGACGGCCGATGCGGTCAAGGCGATGGATGCCTTCGGAAAAGATGTCATTTTCGTCGAGACGGTCGGCGTCGGGCAATCCGAGGTCGACATCGTCAAGGCTGCCGACACGACGATGGTCGTGCTCATCCCCGGCATGGGCGATGACATCCAAGCCATCAAGGCCGGCATCCTCGAAATCGGCGATGTGTTCTGCGTCAACAAAGCGGATCACGATGGGGCAGACAAGCTCGTGCGCGAGATCAACATGATGCTCGATCTCGATGACCACGGGCCTGCCGCCGCACCGCAAAACAGCACCCAGAAAGCGCTTGCCGACCAGTTCCACCACATGGCGGTCGGCGGCGCAGCGGCAGGCAATACGCCGCTCGGGTACTGGCGTCCGCCCGTTGACAAGGTCATCGCCAACCAGAATATCGGTGTCAAGGAGCTCATCGCCGACATCGAGAAGCACTTCGCGTATATCCAGGCGAACGGCACACTTGCCGAGCGCCGTACGAAGCGCACGAAAGATGAGATGCTCGACATCCTCTCGAGCAACATCGGAAAGTATATCACCGGCAAGATCGTGGACACGGGCCGCCTCGATGCGTATGTTGAGAAAATCAAGGCGCACGAGACGGATCCGTACACGGTCGTCGGCGATATCATGAAGGAGATGCTCCGCTGATAGCGCTGCATCGTTGGTATTTCAGGAGGCACACACTATGTTCAAAGTTTTGGGAGTCGACCATATTGGCATTGCTGTTTCGGATCTCAAAGAAGTCGGCGCATTCTGGAGTGACGCGCTCGGCCTCCCCGCAAACGGTGAAGAGACCGTTGCGGAGCAGAAGGTCACGACGGGCTTCTTCCCGACGCCGAACGGCAGCGAGATCGAACTCCTCGCCGCGACGGCCGATGATTCGCCGATCGCGAAGTTCATCGAGAAGAACAATGGCCGCGGCGGTATCCAGCACATCGCCCTCCGCGTCGACAACCTCGAGGCTGCGCTCTCTGACCTCAAGGAAAAAGGCGTTCGCCTCATCGACGAGAAGCCGCGCAAAGGTGCCGGCGGCGCAAAGATCGCTTTCGTCCATCCGAAAGCATCCCACGGCGTCCTCCTCGAGCTCTGCCAGCGCGACTAAAAGCTCTCCACTTGCATTTTTCGCGAGAAACGTGCAAAATAAGGAACGTATCCACATATTAGGAGGGTAAACATGGCAACTGTTCAAGAAAAAATTGCTCAGATGAACGCCAAGAAAGAGCACATCCGCCAGGCGGGTGGCGCGAAACGCATCGAGAAGCAGCACGCGAAAGGCAAATACACGGCCCGCGAGCGCCTCGAGAAGCTCTTTGATGAAGGCACGTTCGTCGAACTCGACATGTTCATGAAGCATCGTTGCACGAACTTCGGCATGGAGAAACAGGATCTGCCAGCCGATGGCGTCGTCACGGGCTACGGCACGGTCGATGGCCGCCTCGTCTATGCGTTCGCACAGGACTTCACAGTCTCGGGCGGTGCACTCGGCGAGAAACATGCGCACAAGATCTGGAAAGTCCAGGATCTCGCCATGAAGATGGGCGCGCCGTGCATCGGCATCAACGATTCGGGCGGCGCTCGCATCCAGGAAGCTGTTGACGCACTTTCTGGTTATGCAGGCATCTTCTACCGCAACACGGCGGCTTCGGGCGTCGTGCCGCAGATTTCCGTCATCATGGGACCGTGCGCGGGCGGCGCTGTCTACAGCCCGGCACTCACGGACTTCATCTTCATGGTGAAGGGCACGAGCCAGATGTTCATCACGGGCCCGGCCGTCATCAAATCCGTCACGGCGGAAGAAGTCACGGCCGAAGAACTCGGCGGTGCGATGACGCACAACACGCGTTCCGGCAACGCGCATTTCGCTTGCGAGAATGAAGACGAATGCATCGCGAAGATCCGCGAGCTGCTCTCGTACCTCCCGAGCAACAACATGGAAGACGCGCCGGCCGTCAATCCGACGGACGATCCGGATCGCCAGGATGAAAGCCTCAATACGGTCATCCCGGACAACCCGAACATGCCGTATGACATGAAAGATGTCATCCGCTCCATCGTCGATAACGGCGAATTCTTCGAAGTGCAGGAGTACTTCGCACAGAACGTCCTCATCGGCTATGCGCGCATGGATGGCCGCGTCGTTGGTATCGTCGCGAACCAGCCGAATGTCATGGCTGGCTGCCTCGATGTCGATGCCTCCGACAAGGCCGCACGCTTCGTTCGCTTCTGCGATGCGTTCAACATTCCACTCCTCACGCTCGTCGATGTCCCGGGCTTTCTGCCGGGTGTCGATCAGGAGTACAACGGCATTATCCGCCACGGCGCGAAGATGCTCTATGCTTACAGCGAGGCGACGGTGCCCAAGGTCACGGTCATCACGCGCAAAGCATACGGCGGTTCCTACATCGCGATGTGCTGCCGCGAGCTCGGGGCTGACCAGGTCATGGCTTGGCCGACGGCTGAAATCGCTGTCATGGGTCCTGCTGGTGCTGCGAACATCATCTTCCGCAAGGAAGAGCCGGAAGCAAAAGCGCAAAAGACGCAGGACTACATCGACGAGTTTGCAACGCCGTACGTCGCGGCAGAGCGCGGCTACGTCGATATGGTCATCGAGCCGAAAGAGACGCGTCCACTCGTCATCACGGCGTTCAACGCCCTCGCAAGCAAGCGCGAAGTCGGTCCGGCGAAGAAACATGCCAATATCCCATTGTAATCTGTCACTTGAATCGAGGGGACACTCATGAAGATCCAGGCAAAAGAAGTCACGCCTGAGGTCGTGGCTGCCATCTCGGCTGCGGTCCAGATGATGACGGGAAACAAGGTCGTCGCCGTGCGCATCCAGCGCGTGAGCAACGCTTGGAATCTTGCTGCTCGTGGCGGCAAGCGCTGAGCGAAATACATCTTTCCAGCTGAAATTGGAGGAAACAACAAAATGAAGAAATTCAACATCACGGTCAATGGCACCGCTTATGAAGTCGAAGTCGAAGAAGTGAAAGCTGCTGCTGCAGCGGCTCCGAAAGCTGCTGCCCCGAAAGCTGCCGCTCCGGCTCCGAAAGCGGCTCCGGCTGCAGCTCCTGCGAAAGCTGCTGTCGCAGCAGGCGCTGGCGAGCACTCCATCGATGCGCCGATGCCGGGCAAGATCGTGAAGCTCGTCGCTTCCGAAGGCCAGGCAGTCAAAGCCGGCGATGTCCTGCTCATCCTCGAAGCCATGAAGATGCAGAACGAGATCACGGCGGATGCAGACGGCACGGTCAAGACGTTCAACGTCGCTGCCGGCCAGAGCGTCAAAGCGCATGATTCTCTCGTCATCCTCGGCTGATCACTGAAAGCGAAATTCTTTTGAACAGAAGGCCCTCTCCTGATTGCAGGAGAGGGCCTTTTGGTGTATGATATTGATAAATATAAACAGAACGTAAGAAATTGCACGAAAAATCCTACAGGAATCAGCAACGCTCATTTTTGCAAGAGAATACAAGAGGTGAGGACGATGTATCACGTCCAGCAACATTTTTGGATTCGGGGAATCGACGAAGGGATTGTGCGCATCTGGAAAGCGATGGAGCCGCAGCCACGCTTCGAGCATGTGTTTCATGTGTTTTCCAAAGGCATGCGCATCCCCAGAGGCCGCAATCAGACCGTGCTGATGGACGATAAGACGCCGCTGCAGATTGCGATGCTGCGGCAAGACATCGGGCCGGATGCGAAGATTATCATCATGAGTGACGACCCCACGCCATTTCTCGAGAACGTCGCACCGTACATCGATGATATTTGGCCGCTTGCGCATCTTGCAGACATGGCCGCATTCAAGTTTGGCCGCTTGCTCGAAACGCTAAAGCGTGAGAAGGACGCTTGGCTCACGGACACGTATCTCGAGCAGACGATCAATACGTTGCCGGATATGATTTGGTACAAGGATATGAAAGGTCTCCATCTTCATGTGAATGACGCGTTCTGCACGGCGGTTAACAAGCAAAAATGCGATGTGGAAGGGCGCGACCACTATTACATCTGGGATATTCCGCGCGAAGTCTACGAGCGCAGCGACTACGTCTGCGTCGAGACGGAAGACGATGTCATCAAGGCGCGCAAAACGTGTTTGTTTGATGAAGAAGTCATGAGCGCGCAGGGCCTACGGAAGCTCAAGACGTACAAGACACCGATTTTCGATGAAGACGGTGACACGATCATCGGCACGGTCGGCATCGCGCGCGATGTGACGCAGATGAACAAGTACAAGGACACGATCCGACGGCTCACGCGCGAAGACACGCTGACAGGGCTCATGAACCGCGAGTATTTTCAGATTTATGCGGAAAAAGGATGCGGTACGTGTGGGGACTTGACGTTCATCACGCTGGATCTCGAACGCTTCAAGGAGCTCAATGAGCGCTACGGCCATGAGCTCGGCAATGCTGCTTTGAAGATCACGGCAGAAGAAATCCGGAATGTTTTCCCAGACGATGTGAATGTCCGCATGGGCGGCGACGAGTTTGGCATCCTCATCACGGATGGTCGGCCGATGGACGAGGTCTGCGCCCTGGTGCGCAAGTTCCAGCTCCAGCTGCGCGAGACGTTGCGCATGGACGAGCGCATGAAACGCATCAGCGCGAACGTCGGCATCGCCCACAGCACGGGCGGCAGCAACGTTGACGACCTCATCATCAAAAGCGGCCTCGCGCTCGCCGAAGCGGAAAAACATGGCGGCGGGAAGTACACGATTTACCGCGGCAGAATTTGAAATTTTCCTGCGGTACAGGTATAATAGAGCTAGACAATTCCGAACATTTGACAGGGGGAGTATTTATGTTCCGCACCATTCCGTTCAGCTTCAAGTCCAACGCACAGGAAAAGAGCCGCGAGTTCCTCGATCGCTTCTGGGATTTCGCGATGGAGCAGGCGCACAATCCCGTCGGCCGTGCGGCCAGCGTGATTTTCCCGTTCCGCGTCGACGCCATCGAGACGGATGACCGTTACGAGCTCTTCGCCGAGCTGCCGGGCTTCACGAAAAACGACATCACGGTCGCCTACGAAGGCGAGAGCCGCCTGACAATCCGCGCCGAACGCCAGGAGCCCGAGACGGAAGACGTCCGCTACATCTGCCGCGAACGCCGCACGGGCACGTTCGAGCGCTCGTTCGAGATCGACGGCATCGAAAAAGAAAACGTCAGCGTCTCGTTCGAAAACGGCATCCTCCACGTCATTCTGCCGAAAGTGCATGATGATGCGAATAAGACGGTGTTCGATATCGACTAATCTTCGAATCGAAATATGTATCGTCCTGTGCCTTGTCAAAGGTATGGGACGATGTTTTATGTGGAAGTTACGGGCAACGTTTCCCAGGAGATTTTTTAGTTAAAATCCCTTGCAGAAAGAGAAAGGAAGATGCTTCATGGCAGATTTAATGCGTTACGCAGGAAAAGCAGAGGGCCGCGTGCAAGGCGTCGGCTTCCGCATGTTTGTGCAGCAGAATGCGATCGACCTCGGCGTCACGGGCTGGGTCCGCAACATGGAAGACGGCACCGTCGATATGGAAATCCAAGGGTCGGAGGACAAGCTCACAGCGCTCGAGGCCGCAATCCGCAAGGGCAATTACTTCATCAACGTCAAAGCATTCTCACTCGACGCCATCCCGGTCGTCGATGGTGAGACGACGTTCAAGATTCGCTATTGAGGTGAGAGTATGACAGCGCATCGTTTGAAAACGCTCGGCCATGTCCTCGTGCTCAATGGGCCGAATCTCAACTTGCTCGGTACGCGCGAGCCGGAAATCTATGGCCATACGACGCTCGCCGACATCAATGCCGGCCTCGAAAAGCGCGCGATGGAAGCGGACGTCGCCATTGATTTTTACCAGTCGAATCATGAGGGCGCGCTCGTCGACAAAATCCAGGAAGCGCGTGGCAAGGTCGATTACATCATCTTCAATGCCGGCGCATACACGCACTACAGCATCGCACTGCGCGACGCCATCGCCGGCGTGGAGATTCCGACGATCGAAGTGCATCTCTCGAACATCCACCAGCGCGAAGAGTTCCGCCACACCTCCGTCCTCGCCCCCGTCTGCCTCGGCCAAATCTCCGGCCTCGGCGCCTTCAGCTACATGGCCGCGCTCGAAGCGGTCATTGACCGGCTGGAAAAGAAAGCGGGAGAGGCAACGGAATCCTTGTAACGATTTTTGGAGGCATATATGCAATCATCCCATATTCCCCAACGCCTGGCCGCGTTGCGTTCTTTGATGAGGGAACACCACCTCGACGCCGTCGTCATCACGAAAGAGGTGAATCTCTACTACTTCAGCGGCTTCCGCGGCGACGACACGGCGCTTGTCATCACGAACGACCGAGAATTCCTCGTGACTGACAGTCGCTACACGGAGCAGGCGCGTCAGCAGGCGCCGCTTTTCGAGCTTGTCGAGCAGAAAAACGGCTTGCTGCTGTGCACGTCGGAAGTGCTCATCGCCGAGGAAGCGAAGCACATCGGCTTTGAAGGCAACGCGCTGACGTATGCACGCTACGCGAAACTGAAAGAGCTCTTGCAAGGCCGCGATTTTTCGGCCTCGCTGAATCTCGACGCGCTGCGCCAGATCAAAGACGCGGAAGAGATTGCTTGCATCAAAAAGGCCTGTGAGATCGCGGACGCCGCGTTTTATGACGTGCTCGACTACATGAAAGCTGGAAAGACGGAGCTCGATGTCGCCGCCCACATGGAAAGTTTCATGCGTGCGCATGGCTCGGAAGGGCCGTCGTTCACGACGATTGTCGCCTCCGGCGTGCGCGGCGCGCTGCCGCATGGCGTGGCGACGGAAAAAGTGTTGGAGCCTGGCGATTTCGTCACGATGGACTATGGCGCCATTTACGAAGGGTATCACTCGGACATCACGCGCACGGTCGTCATTGGTGCGGCGAGCGAGCGGCAAAAACAAATTTACGATGCCGTCCTGCGCGCGCAAGAGCACGCGCTGACGCTGATCCGCCCGGGCGTCTCGGGCAAGTCCGTCGATGCCGCCGTGCGCGCGGAGCTCGCGAAACACGATTTGTCTTTTGGCCATGGCCTCGGTCACAGCCTCGGCCTCGAAATCCACGAAGAACCGCGCCTCTCGCCGAAGAGCCTCTGCGAAGCGCTCGTGCCGGGCATGCTCATCACGGACGAGCCCGGCTACTACGAAGCGGGCTGGGGCGGCCTGCGCATCGAGGACACCGTGCTCGTGACGGCGGGCGGCGCGGAGCGGCTGACAACGTCGGAAAAGCGGCTTTTTGAAATTCATTGAGTTCATAGAGTTCCATCGAGTTCCTGGAGCGAAAGAATTTTTATTGAAATCTTTCGCTCTTTCCGCTATAATAAATTCGTTACACTTGTAGATTCGGTTGCGAAACCACATTGGAGGGCATAGATTCATGATCAACAGCACAGATTTCCGTACGGGCCTCACCATCGAGATTGATGGCGGCGTTTGGCAGATCGTCGACTTCCAGCACGTGAAGCCGGGCAAGGGCGCTGCGTTCGTCCGCACGAAGATCAAGAACGTCGAGACGGGCGCCGTCGTCGAGCGCACGTTCAACCCGAACGAGAAAATGCCGGCCGCGCATCTCGAGACGCGCAATATGCAGTATCTCTATGAGAGCGATGGCATGTACACGTTCATGGACACGGAGACGTATGAGCAGGAAGAGCTCACGAAAGACATCCTAGGCTCAGCGCTGAACTTCCTCCTCGAGAACATGGAAGTCACACTCCAGACGTTCAAGGGCCGCGTCATCGGCGTCAGCCTGCCGAACTCCGTCACGCTGAAGGTCGTCGAGTGCGAGCCGAGCGTCAAGGGCAACACGGCGACGGGCGCGACGAAGATGGCGAAAGTCGAGACGGGCTACGAAGTCCGTGTGCCGCTCTTCGTCAACGAGGGCGATTCGCTCCGCATTGATACGCGCACGGGCAACTACATCGAGCGCGCGTAAGTCATAGAAATCAGGGACGGCAGCACCATCCGCGTGCCGCCGCCTTTTTTCTTTGCAAAAGAAGGATTTTCCGACAGGCACCGCGAATATCGATAAAAAGGCTTTAGATTTTTTCGTATCTCACGTCAGGAGGGTTTCATCATGGAAAAAGAAACGGCAGTCAAGACGGTCAAGAGCACGAACTCGCTCGGCACGATCCGCATCGCCGATGAAGTCGTCAGCATCATCGCCGGCCTCGCTGCGACGGAAGTCGATGGCATCGCAGGCATGAGCGGCGGCCTCGTCGGCGGCATCGCGGAGATGCTCGGCCGCAAGAATTTTGCGAAGGGCGTCAAAGTCGAAGTCGGCGAGAAAGAAGCAGCGGTCGATCTCTACGTCATCGTGAAATACGGCGTGCGCATCCCGGATGCGGCCCTCGCGGTGCAGGAAAATGTCAAGCAGGCCATCGAGACGATGACGGGTCTCTCCGTCGTCGAGGTCAACATTCACGTGCAGGGCGTCGGCTTCCCGGAGACGGAACCGAAGGAAGAAGAGGTACGCGTCCGTTAAGGAGGCGAAGGTATGGGAATTTTTCATCGATTCCTGCTGTTTCTCTTTACACTCGTGTCACTTGCTGCAGGCGGCGCGCTTGTCGTTGTCGCGGCGAAATTGTTGCCAGAACGCGCGTGGCTGGAAGTCCTGAACCAGTATGTTGGCCGCCCCGAGACGTACGCCGGACTCGCGCTGTATCTTCTCGTCGGGCTCGTGCTCCTCTTCAGCGTGTTTTCGCGCAGCAAGGAACGCGAGTTTCGTGGGGAGGTCACGCTGGCGGCGGATGTCGCGGGCCGCGTGCAGGTCTCGACGGCCGCGATCTCGGATGTCGCCCAACGCGCTGCGCGCACGGTGCACGGCGTTCGTGACGTGCGTACGAAATTGCACGTCGTCCACGCGAAGCAGGGCGGCGAGGATGGCTTGCGCCTGTCCATGCAGCTCGTCCTCGGCACGGAGGCGCCAGTCAAGCAGGTCGCCGATGAGGTGCATGACGTCGTCTTGCAGGAGCTTTCCGCCTTGCTTGGCCTCGAGAACGTCGAGCTTGCGCTCGGCGTCTCGGACATCACGGCCGCGAAACTCCCGCATCAGCCACGCGTCTCGTGAGGTGGTGGCGGTATGAAAGAACGCTTTTTTGCCCTCCTCACGGACCTTTGGGAGCACCATCGCGGGCCGTTCGTCGGCACGAGCCTCGGCCTCTTGTTTGCCATTCTCGTGCTCATGCTCGGTTTTTTCCCGACGATGTTCATCGTCCTCTGCAGCGGGATCGGCTGCCTGATCGGCCTGCGCATGGACCGCGGCGGCGTGCTCGAAGAACTCCAAGATCGTCTGCCGGAAAAACTGCAGTGGCATCGGTTTTCATAAAGAAAGGATTACATTAATAACCTATGAGTCGTAGACAAGCAAGGGAATTTGCCCTGCAAGCGCTGTACCAGCTCGACCTCATTCCTGCGGAGACGCAGGACGCGGACGTGCAGGAGCAGCAGGCGCTCGACACCGCGTTCATGGAGAGCGAGGAAGCGGTCAGCGAAAAGACGCGCGACTTTGCGAAAGCGCTCGTCCGTGGCGTCCGCACGCATAGCGCCGCGATTGACGAAAAGATCGGCCAGTATGCGAAATGGAAAATCGCGCGCATGGCCGTCGTTGACCGCAGCATCGCGCGCATCGCCGTGTACGAGATGATGTTTGCCGAGCCGCGCCAAAAGCCGAACATCGCAATCGATGAAGCCGTGGAGCTCGCCAAGATGTTTGGCACGGATGATTCCGCGAAGTTCCTCAATGGTGTCCTCGACGCGATTGCCAAGGCGCAGGAAGCAGAGTCGGCAGAGCAGGAACCACAGAAACAGAAAACGGAACAGTAAAACGACCGGGGCTGTTGCATCGCAGGTGCGGCAGTCCTTTTTTTGAGGAAAGGCGGTGCATCGTGGCCATTCATGAAGTCAGCGACGTGAATCGCTACATCAAAAGACTCTTGGGCACGGTCCCAGCGCTCAAGCATCTCATGGTGCGTGGCGAGGTCTCGAACTTCAAAGTTTATGCGTCCGGCCATGCTTATTTCACGCTGAAGGATGCCGCGTCGCAGCTCAAGTGCGTCATGTTCCGTTCGCGGGCGCAGTATTTGACGTTCCACCCGGAAAACGGGCAGGCCGTCATCGCCTCGGGACGCATCGACGTCTATGAGCGCGATGGCGTCTATCAGCTCTATGTCGACAGCCTCGCGCCGGCCGGGCAGGGCGATTTGGCGGCAGCGCTCGCGCAGCTCAAAGCGCGGCTTGCGGCCGAAGGGCTCTTTGATGCGCTCCACAAGCAGCCGCTGCCGGCATTCCCAAAGACGATTGGTGTCGTCACGTCCATCTCGGGCGCCGTGCTGCGCGACATCTATCACGTATCGAAGCGGCGGAATCCCGCCGTCCAGCTCGCGCTCGTGCCAGTGCAGGTGCAAGGCGACGGCGCGGCGGGGCAGATCGCGGCGGCCATCCGCTTTTTCAATGAGCATTATCCCGTTGACGTGCTGATTGTCGGGCGCGGCGGCGGCTCGATGGAAGACCTCTGGGCGTTCAATGAGGAAGTTGTCGTGCGCGCGATTTACGCGTCGCGGATTCCGGTCATTTCCGCCGTCGGCCATGAGACGGACTTCACGCTCGCCGATGAAGCCGCCGATGTCCGCGCCGCAACGCCGTCGCAGGCCGCCGAGCTCGCTGTGCCGGACACACGCGCGCTCGCCGAGGGCGTGGCACAGCTTTCTATTCGTTTGCGTCACGCGGCCGCTCGTTCCATCGAACAAAAGCGGGCCGCGCTCGAGCGCTTGACATCGCGCCCGGCGTTCCAGCAGCCCGCGTCGCTGCTCGCCGAACGCCAGCAAACACTCGACCAGCTCGTGGAGCGCTTTCACCGCAGCGCGAAACAGCGCCTCGATGGCAAGCGCCAGGCGTACGAAAAAGCAGCGGAAAGCCTCGAACTTTTGAGCCCGATCCACGTGCTGCGGCGCGGCTATACCGTCGTGGAACGAGATGGCGTCCCCGTGTCGCGCGTGAAAAATCTTGCCACAGGCGAAGCCATCGACATTTGCTTTGCCGATGGAACAGCTACGGCAGAAGTTACTGGAACAAGCCGGACAAAACTCGTGGAGTAACGCCTGCGGGCAGAGGAGGAAGTACGTTCATGCCAAGGAAAAAAGAACCGACGTTCGAGGAAGCGCTCGCACGCCTGAATACCATTGTCGAGACGATGGAACAGGGCGATCTGCCGCTCAAAGAGCTCATCGCGCAGTATTCGGAAGGGATGCAGTTGGCGGCGACTTGCTCGCAGTCGCTTGCGCGCGCGGAGCAGGCCATGGATCTGCTCGTGGAAAATCAGAATGGCGAAGCCGTGACGCGCCCGCTCACGATCGAGGAGGGAAATTGATGGATGCTGCGATGAAAGCTCTGTGGGAGCAGCGCAAAGCGCTCGTGGAGACGGCGCTCAAAGAAGAGCTTTATAAAGAGCCGCCGCTTGACGCGGAACTCGCGGAAGCGATGGAATACAGTCTCATGGCAGGCGGCAAGCGCTTGCGGCCGATCCTCGTCATGGCGGCAGCGGACGCTGTTGGCGCTGATGGCACGCAGTTCCTCACGACGGGCTGCGCGCTCGAGATGATCCACACGTATTCGCTGATTCACGACGATCTGCCGGCCATGGACAATGATGACTATCGGCGCGGCAAGCTCACGAATCACAAAGTCTACGGCGCTGGCCTCGCGACGCTTGCGGGCGATGCGCTGCTGACGCTTGCCTTCGAAGTACTGCTGCGCCAAGAGCACGCGACGGAGTCGACGCGCCTCGCGGTCGTGCGCGAGATGAGCATGGCGGCCGGCATGAATGGCATGGTCGGCGGCCAGGCTATCGACCTCGCGTCCGAAGGCCATCGCATCCCGATGGAACTCCTGCGCAAGATGCACATGGGGAAGACCGGCGCGCTGTTCCGTGCAGCCATCCGCTCCGGCGCCATCCTCGGCGGTGCGAGCGACACGCAGCTTGCGGCCCTCACGCGTTATGCCGATGCCTTTGGCCTCGCGTTCCAAATCACGGATGACATCCTCGACGTCGTCGGCGATGAAGCAGCGCTCGGCAAGCCCATTGGCAGCGACGAACGCAATCACAAATCGACGTACGTGACGCTGCTGTCGCTCGAAAAAGCGCAGGCGCTCGCGAAATCGACGGTAGACGAGGCTCTTGACGCGCTTTCGGGCTTTGGTGACGAGGCTGCGTTCCTGCGCGCGCTCGTGCAGATGCTCATCGACCGGAATCACTAAGATGAATGTATGTGATATCTTGGGAGAGGAAGAACGAAAACCATGACGAAAATTCTCCCACAACTGAAGAGCCCCGACGATCTCCGCAAGCTCGACGTGCCGCAACTCACGGCGCTCGCGCGCGAGCTGCGCGCGTACCTCGTCGAGACCGTCGCGAAGACGGGCGGTCACCTCGCGCCGAGCCTCGGCACGGTCGAGCTCACGCTCGCGCTGTACCGCGTGTTCCATTTTCCCGAGGACAAGCTCGTCTGGGACGTCGGCCATCAGGCTTATACGCACAAGATCGTGACGGGGCGGCGCGATAAGTTCCCGACGCTACGGCAAAAAGGCGGCATCACGGGCTTCCCGAATCGTTTCGAGTCGCCATTTGACGCGTTTGGTGTCGGTCATGCAAGCACGTCAATCTCGGCGGCGCTCGGCATGGCGGTCGCGCGCGACCTCGAAGGCAAAAACAGCCATGTCATCGCCGTGCTCGGCGACGGTGCGCTCACGGGCGGCGAGGCCTTTGAGGGGCTCAACAACGCCGGCGACCTCGGCAAAAATCTCATCGTCGTCTTGAACGACAATGGGCGCTCGATTGACAAGAACGTCGGCGCGATGTCCGAGTATCTGTCCGCGCTGCGCATTGCCCCGCAGTACAACCGTGCGAAAAAAGATGTTGAGCATTTGCTCAAAAGTATCCCGGGCATTGGCGGCAAAGTCTACAAGACGGCCTCAGCCATCAAAGACGGCGTCAAGACAGCGCTCGTTCCGGGCGCGCCTTTCGAGGAGCTCGGCTTCCGCTATATCGGCCCCTTGGACGGACACAATCTCGAGGCCTTGATTGACGTCTTCTCGCAAGTCCGCCAACTCGACGGCCCGATCCTCGTCCACGTTCACACGAAAAAAGGCAAGGGCTATCTCCCCGCCGAGCAAGCGCCGGGCAAATTCCACGGTATCGGCAAGTTCGATGCAGCGACGGGCGAGTGCCCGAAAAAAACGGGAGCACCGACGTACACAAAAGTTTTTTCTGACGCGCTCATTGAATTGGCCCATGACGACAAAGACATTGTCGCCATCACGGCGGCCATGCCAAGCGGCACGGGACTCAAAGCCTTTGGCGAGGCGTATCCCGACCGGTTCTTTGACGTCGGCATCGCAGAAGAGCACGCCGTGACATTCGCGGCGGGTCTTGCGGCTGCGGGCAAGACGCCCGTCGTCGCGCTTTATTCGACCTTCGCCCAGCGCGCCTACGACCAATGGCTCCACGATGTCTGTCTGCAAAATCTCCACGTCGTCCTCGCGCTCGACCGCGCCGGCCTCGTCGGTGAAGACGGCCCGACGCATCATGGCGTGTTTGACTACAGCTATCTGCGCCATTTGCCGAACATGACGATCCTGGCGCCAAAAGACGAAGCAGAACTGCGCGACATGCTCGCGACCGCTGTGAAGCTCGACGGCCCTGTCGCCGTCCGCTATCCACGTGGCACAGCGTTCGGCGTGCCGTTGCGCGAAGGTTTTACACCGCTTCCCATCGGAAAAGCGGAAGCGTTATCTGTAGCAACGCAACCAGAGGACGCGGCGGACGTTGGGAACAGCGCGCAGACGATTGCCTTGCTCGCTGTCGGCAGCATGGTGCAGACGGCGAAAGAAACGGCAAAGCTTTTAATAGCGCAGGGGATCCCGACGCGCGTTGTCAATATGCGTTTCGTGAAGCCGCTCGACACGGAGCTTCTCAAAACGCTTGCCGAAGACCCGCAGATTACCGCGTTTTCGACGCTCGAAGAAAACGTGCTGGCCGGCGGCTTTGGCTCGGCGGTGCTTGAATATTTGGCCGACAATGATCTGCAGCTGCCCGTCTGGCGCTTTGGCATCGCTGACCGCTTTATCGAGCAGGGGACAAGAGCAGAACTCCTCGAACTCTGCGGCCTGACGGCCGATGCAATCGCAAAAAACATCAAGGAACGGTGGGACGTTTGGCAAAAATAAGACTCGACCAACTCCTCGTCGACCGCGGCCTCTTTGCGAGCCGGGAGCGCGCGAAACGGCGCATCATGGCGGGCGAAGTGCTCGTCGATGAGCAAAAAATCGACAAGGCGGGCACGATGGTGAAGCCCGAGGCGAAGATTCGCCTGCTCGGGACAGATCTGCCGTATGTCAGCCGCGGTGGGCTGAAGCTCGAAAAGGCCATGAAGGCGTTCGGCGTCGCGCTCGCGGGCAAAGTTGCGGCCGACATCGGCGCTTCGACGGGCGGCTTCACGGATTGCATGCTGCAAAATGGCGCGACGAAAGTCTTCGCCATTGACGTCGGCTATGGCCAGCTCGCCTGGAAGCTGCGCAACGATCCGCGCGTCGTCAACATGGAGCGCACGAACATCCGCTATGTGACGCCCGCAGACCTCGGCGAGGCCATTGACTTTGCTTCCATCGACGTCGCGTTCATCTCGCTCGACAAGGTTCTGCCCGTCGCGAAGGAACTCTTGACGCCGACCGGCGAGCTCGTCGCGCTCATCAAGCCGCAATTCGAAGCGGGCCGCGAGCACGTCGGCAAAAAAGGCGTCGTGCGCGACCCAAAAGTGCATGAAAGCGTCATTGAAAACGTCGTCGCCCTCGCGCGCGGTCTCGCGTTCGTGACGAAAGCGCTGACGTTTTCGCCCGTCAAAGGGCCGGAGGGAAACATCGAATATCTCATCTGGCTCACGAAAGACGCGGGCGCAGCGGATGGCATTCCCGACGGGCGCGTTGCCATCGTTGTCGCGGATGCCCATGCCGCACTCGACAAATAATTTTTTCAGGGGGGAACCCTTTGAACGAAACAAAAGAACTGAATGAAAGAGATCGTAACATCGTTCCATCGGGGACGTGCCAGGTGCGCAAGCAGCCGATGGAGATTGCGATTTTCCCGAATCTTGACAAGCCGGACGCGGGCGGCGTCGTGCGGCGGATTTTCCGCTTTTTTGCCGACAAGCCCGCCCATCTCATGCTGCCCACGCGCGAAGCAGCAGCGCTCGGCATGCACGAATACGGTGTCGAGGACATCGAAAAATATCCTGTCGATATGGCGCTGTCGCTCGGCGGCGACGGCACGCTTTTAGGCGTTTGCCAGCGCTACGGCTCGCATGTCGTGCCCGTCTGCGGCGTGAATCTCGGCACGCTCGGCTTCATGGCGGACATCGAGCTTGGCGAACTCGAGGACCGCCTCGGAAAAATCCTTTGCGGGAACTACTACATCGAAAAGCGCCTGCTGCTCGCAGGCTGGCTGCGCAGGAAAGGTGAGGATACGTTTCTCTGCCACGCCATCAATGATGTCGTCATCACAAAGAGCGGCGCGGCGCGCATGCTGCACCTCGGCCTCTCAATCAATGAGACGCATCTCATCGACTACAAGGCCGACGGCATCATCGTCTCAACGCCGACGGGCTCGACGGCCTACTCGCTGTCCGCGGGCGGTCCCATCCTGCACCCGGCGATCCAAGCGCTGCTCGTCACGCCAATCTGCGCGCACACGTTCAACATCCGCCCGCTCGCCGCACGCGACACCGACGTCATCCACCTCCACATCGCCTCCGTCCATCAGGACATCCTCGTGACCTTCGATGGCCAGGAGACCGTGCCCCTGCTCCCGGGCGACGAAGTCATCGTGCGAAAAGCCCAAGAATCGGCGAAGATCGTGAAGTTCGAGGATAAAGACTATTATTCGGAGCTCATGACGAAATTGTGGAATTGAGGAGGGAACCCGGATTGAAAAAAGAAGACCGCTATGAGAAGATCCGGGAAATCTTGTCCCGGCGCATCATTGAGACGCAGGAAGACCTCACAGAGGCGCTGCGGCTGGAGGGGATTGATGTCACGCAGGCGACAGTCTCGCGGGACATCAAGGAGCTCATGCTCACGAAAGTCCCGATGGGCAGCGGCCGCTATCGCTATGCCGCGCCGCCCGCGCAGGCCCCGGGGCATGGTTTTTTCCAAGCGAGCCGGATTGCGCGGCTGTTCCGCGATACGGTGCTCTCCATGGACGCGAGCGAGAATCTCATCGTCGTCAAGACGATGCCAGGCGCGGCAAATGCTGTGGCTTCTGCTATCGACTATGCGAAGTGGCCGCAGGTCATCGGCACGATCGCGGGCGACGACAATATTTTGCTCGTCATCAAGCCGAAAGAAGCCGTGCCAGAAGTCCTGTCCTTGCTTGACGCCATGATGAAAGAAGCGGAAAAGCGTTAAGCAAGCGGGACAACGTCAAGTAAGCGGAAAACGTAAGGAACAAAGGAGCGTGACAGCTGCATGCTGAAATCCCTGACCGTCTGGAATTTCGCCCTGCTCGAACATGTGGAAATCACCTTTGGCGCGGGCCTCAATATTTTGACGGGCGAGACGGGCGCGGGCAAATCCATCCTCATCGATGCGCTCGGCGCCGTGCTCGGGCGACGCGTGACGGCCGATGCCATCCGCACGGGCTGCGACTGGCTGCGCGTCGAAGCGGTGTTTGATGTGTCTGGCCAAGACGCGCTCCTCGCATACCTCGCGGAGCAGGCCATCGACTGCGAGGACGCGACGCTCATCATCACGCGCCAAGTCGCGCGCGCCGGGCGGAACAACGTCCTTGTCAATGGCTGCCATGTGACGCTCGCCGTGCTCAAGGCCCTCGGCACCTATCTCGTCGATGTCCACGGCCAAAATGAAAACCTTGCGCTGCTCAAGGAAGCGAATCAATACGATCTCCTCGACCACGAGCGGCCGGCCGTGACTGCGGCATGGGACGCCTATCGCGCGGCCTTCCATGCCTGGACGGAGAAGCGCAAGGAGCTCGCCGCGCGCAAGCAAGACGCGCGCGACGTGGCACAGCGGCTCGACATGCTGCATTGGCAAGACCAGGAGATCGAGGACGCGAAGCTCCAGCCGGGCGAAGATGAGCGCCTCGAAGAAGAGATTCGCAAGCTCTCGCACGCGGAAAAGATTTCGGATAATGTCCAAGACGCCTATCGCTTGCTCGCGAGCGACAGCCGCAGCGGCCTCAGCGTGCTCTCTGCGCTCGCCGGTGTCAAAAAAGCGCTCGAGGACGTGGCGCGCTACGACGGCAGTCTGACGAATGCGCAGAAAATCGTCGAGGAGACCGAGATTTCGCTGCAAGAGGCGTCGTATGAGATTCGCGATTACGGCGAGTCCATGGACTTCAGCCCGCAACGCCTCGATCAGCTGCAAAGCCGCATGGACACGATTGACAAGCTTTGCAAAAAATACGGCGCGACAGTCGCCGACGTGCTCGAGCATCAGGCGAGCGTGCAAAAAGAACTCGCCGATATCGCGAATTACGATGACGACATCGCGGCGCTTGAAGCGGCGATTCGCACGGCAGAAGCAAAACTACGAACCTGTGCGGAGACGTTGACCAATGAGCGCAAACGAAGCGCGGCCGTGCTCACGAAAGACATCGGCGCGCAGCTCGCGGCGCTTGGCATGCCGAAAGCGCGGTTTGCCATCGAGATTGTGCCGCTTGCAGGAAAAACGGCAACGCGCAAGGATACAACGCCCGCACAGGAAGCGAGCGCGCCCACGTCGATGTTTGGCCCGCGCGGCGCCGACCAAGTGCTCATGACATTTTCCGCGAATCCCGGCGAAGCGCCGAAGCCCCTCGCGAAAGTCGCGTCGGGCGGCGAGCTTTCGCGCATCGCGCTCGCCATCAAGGCCGTGTCGGCGTCTCGTGACGATGCCGTGCCGAGCATGGTGTTCGACGAGATCGACACGGGTATTGGCGGGCGTACGGCGCAGATGGTCGCGGAGCGCATCGCCCTCGTCGCGCAGTACAAGCAAGTCCTTTGCATCACGCATCTGCCGCAGATCGCCTGCATGGCGGACGTGCATCTCTACATCGCGAAGCACTCCGAGGGCGGCCACACGCTGACGCAAGTCCATCGCCTGACGGAAGCGCAGCAGATCAATGAAATCGCGCGCATGGCCTCGGGCTCGGACGTCTCGGCTGCCTCGCTCGACAACGCGCGCGAGATGGTCGCCCATGCGCGGCAGAAAAAAGCATCGTTCGCAAAGCATTCATAAATCCACAGGGACAACGTTCCTTTTCATCCCGTTCCCATCCAGACAAGGAGAAGTTGCATCATGTATGAAGATCTCATCGAAAAAAAAGTCTCGTCCAAAGCTGTGTTTGACGGCTGTCTCTTGCATGTGAAGCGCGATACGGCCGAGCTGCCGAATGGCGAGCAGGCGACGCGCGAGTGGATCAAGCACCCGGGCGCCTCGGCTGTCATCCCGCTGCTGCCATCCGGCGAGGTCATCCTCGTGCGTCAGTATCGCTACCCCGTGCAGCGCGTGACGCTCGAGATTCCGGCCGGCAAGCTCGATGCGCCGGACGAGGACCCGTACGTCTGCGCCGTACGCGAGCTCTCGGAAGAGACGGGCTACACGGCGAAAAGCATCACGAAGCTCACGACGATCGGCACGACGGTCGGTTTTTCGAATGAATACATCCACATCTACAAAGCGGAAGGCCTCACGCCGGGCGAAATGCATCCCGACGACGATGAATTTTTGAACGTCGTCAAAGTGCCGCTCGCCGAAGCCGTCCAGATGACGCGCGACGGTCGTATTTTCGACGCGAAATCCATCGTCGCCATCCTCATGCTGCAAGAAGACCTGCGTGCCGCGAAGGCCTGATTCAAGGGGGACTCCATGTCTGATTTTTCCATCCTCTCGCTCATCGCCGGCATCCCCGGCCTCATCATCGCCATGGTCATCCACGAGTACGCACATGCGCGCATGGCCGTGGCGCTCGGTGATTTCACGCCGCGCCTCATGGGCCGCCTCACGCTCGACCCGCGCGCGCACATCGACCCCATCGGCCTCGTGATGCTGTTCCTCGTGCGCTTCGGCTGGGCGAAGCCCGTCATGATCAATCCGAACAACTTCAAGCAGCCGCGCCGCGACGACATCCTCGTCTCGGTCGCAGGGCCTGCGGCGAACCTCATCACGGCGTTCGTCTTCCTGTTTTTGCTCGTGCTCTTCACGAAGGTGCTCGGCTATCCCTCGACGGGGACGCTCTACGTCGTGCGCCTCATCATCATCTACAACATCAACTTCGCGATTTTCAACATGCTGCCCGTGCCGCCGCTCGACGGCTCGCATATCCTGCGTGAGCTCCTGCCGCGCGACCTCGCGTACCAGTTTGACCGCCTCGAGCGCTACAGCTTCCTGATCCTCATTATCTTCCTCATGACGCCGATCCTCGATTGGGTCTTCGTGCCGCTGCAAAAGCTCGTCTGGAATTTCTTTTCGATGCTGCTCGGCATTTTCTTTTGAGTCCGCCGCATGAGTACGAAAGAACAGCAAGAAAATCCCTATGCGGGCGAGCTCGTCGAGGCGCCAGCGAAGTCCGACGGCTACGAAATCCACCTCGAGGCCTTTGACGGGCCGATGGACCTCTTGATGCATCTCATTGAAAAAAACAAGATCGACATCTATGACATCCCCATCGCGCTCCTGACGCAGCAATATCTTGACTACCTTGCTGCTATGAAGCGCTTCAACATCGAGGTCGCGAGCTCGTTCGCCGTCATGGCCGCGACGCTTCTCACCATCAAATCGCGCATGATGCTGCCGAAATCGCCCGTGGCCGAGGACGAAGGGGAAGAGGAAGACCCGCGCAAAGAACTCGTCGAACGCATCCTCGCCTATCGCAAATACCAGCACGCGAGCCGCATCCTCGAAGGCCTCGCCGAGCAGGAAGGGCGCTATTGCGCGCGGTCACCGATGGAGCTCCCGGCGCATCACGTCCTCGCCGGCGGCCTGTCCCTCGCGAAACTCCTCGCGGCCTACGGCATGGCCGTCCGCGTTGGCGAAGAGCTCGCGATCCCCGACGCGCTCGTCACGCCCGACCCCGTCCGCGTGCAAGACCGCATGGAAGCCATCACAAAGCGCCTGCAAAAAGAGCCGCGCCTGCGCTTTGAGGAAACGTTCCGCCCCGGAGACATCGCCAGCCTCGTGACCTCATTCCTCGCGCTCTTGGAGCTCCTGCGTCTCGGTGCGATCACCGTCGTGCAGGCAGGGACGTATCGTGATCTCACATTGGAGCGGAAACTATTCGATGGAACGAAGGGAGGCGGAGACCGTGGATGAAACGCAGACACCGGAGCATGAATCCGTGGCAACGTTCGAGCCCAGCCGCACGCAAGCGCTCGAAGCGATTCTTTTTGCGGCGGGCGATCCTGTGCGCTATGACAAATTGCAGCGCATCCTCGGCCTGCCGCCCGAAGAGATCGATGAGGTAGCGAAAGCGCTACAAACGGCGCTCGACGAACGCGAAAGCGCGTTGACGTTGCGCGAAGTTGCGGGGGGCTTGCAGCTCGTCACGCGGCCGGCCTATTACCATCTCCTCGAGCAGCTGACGGCCGTCCTCGACCATCGTCTGACGACGCCAGCGATGGAGACGCTCTCGATCATCGCCTACCGCCAGCCCATCACGAAGTCCGAGATCGAAGCGATCCGCGGCGTGCGCATCGAAAAATCGCTCGCGAAGCTCCTCGAATACGGACTGATCGAAGAGCGCGGCCGCAAGCAAGCCATCGGCCGCCCGATCCTCTACGCCACGACCGACGCCTTCCTCGAAGCCTTCGGCCTCTCCTCTTTAGAAGATTTGCCTGATCTCCCCGGCGATAGCGAAGTGGCAGAAGGACTGGCGCCCGAGCAACTGGCACTGATTGATGCGGGAGAACTCCGGGGAAATTAGATTGTGAGTTCGCGAATAAGAAAGTATCTCTGGGAGCGCGGGGACTTTCCCTCTGAAAATTTTTAGCCCCGTAGGGGGTACTTTTTTCAGAGGGGAAGCCCCCGTCCGACACAAGCACGCAGTTACGCCGCGTGCTTTTTGTCGTTTAAACTTTGTTTATCGCCCTTCCAGCTTCTTTTGAGCTCTCCTTGTTATCCTGAATCCATCAGATCAACAAGGAGATGATTTTTTTGGAACAAGATTCACATACAACGCCGACCACGCAGTGCGGCGGCTTTCTCAAACACCTTCATGCGGCGCAAGTCGTCCGCAGCTTTACGGCGACGGCACTCATGGTCGTTGGCGCGCTCGCTCCGTTTACGCTTGTCCACGGTTTTGCCGCGCCGCAGGACATCCATCCGCGTGCGGCCATCGCCGAGATCGCAAATGTCTCGAAAGGAACGACGCTTGAGGAAAACGAACTCTTTTCCGAGCGCCAGCGCAAAGACAACGAGAAAGGCAGCCGCGACCTTGCAAAAAAACTTCTCGCGCAGGCGGCTGCTGTGGAAAGCTCCGTCACGCAGGATATGAAGCGCTTGCAGACCGCAGAAGCAAAACTTCTCGGCCTCGATTATCGCATGAAGAGCGAAGATAGTCTCACGCGCAAGATCGAGAGCGATGCGGCGGAGAAAAATATTTCCTTGGAGCGGGCAGCCAATGGTATGCATGACGTCCTCCGCTACACGCTGGCCATCGATGCCGAACGCTATCAGGAAACCGTGCCGGCCGTCCTCGAAGATTTGACCGCCTCCGGCTATCGCATCGAAAAATTCAACAATGCCTGGGGCGGCAAATATTATCAGGGCATCAACGTCCAGCTCACGAGTCCCACGGGCGTCCCCGTCGAGCTCCAGCTCCACACGCCGCAATCGTTCGCCATCAAGCAGGCGTCACACGGCGTCTACGAAATCCGCCGCTCAGCAGATGCAACGCAGGAAGAAAAAGCAAAAGCGAAACGGCTCAGCATCGCTTACAACGTCCAGGTCAAAATGCCGCAAGGCGCGGATGCGCTCATTTGGCCGGCTGCATAACATCTGATAGACATATATCCCCCCCCCTCCCCATGCCCTCATGGATGCAATACCGGCATTCATGAGGGATTTCTCTTTGTCGCAAGAAAAATCCATGAATGACAGGGTGGCATCTTGTGAAACACTTTTCGCGTTCACAGAAATCTGCTAAAATGAGAAGGAAAGAAAGGGACGGTTGTACATGGAAGACATAATTAAAAAAAATGATTTGCCGAGCTTGCAGTGGTTCCCAGGACATATGCGCAAGGCGCAGCGGCTTGTTGAGGAGAATCTGCGGCTTGTCGATGTCGTCATTGAGCTCCGCGATGCGCGCATCCCGGCGGCGAGCGCGAATCCGATGCTCGCTGAAATCATCCAGGGCAAGCCGCGCCTCATTGCGCTGAATAAGTCCGACCTCGCCGACCCGGCCGCGACAAAAGCGTGGCTCGCGCACTTCCGCGCTGCGGGTGTCCCGGCTGTCGCCATCGACGCGAACAAAGGCAAAGGGCTGAAGCAGCTCGTCGCGGCGGCAGAGGACCTCGCGCGTCCGCGTACGGAGAAATTCGCCAAGGCGGGCGGCCGCGGGCGGGCAGCGCGTTGCATGATCCTCGGCATCCCGAATGTCGGCAAGTCGTCGCTCATCAACCGCCTCGCAGGCGCGGCGAAGACGAAGGTGCAGAACACGCCGGGCGTGACGCGCGCGAAGCAGTGGATCAAGATCGGGACAAATCTGGATCTCCTCGACATGCCCGGCATCCTTTGGCCGAAATTTGAGGACATGACGGTCGGCCTGAAGCTCGCATTTACGGGCGCAATCAACGATGACATCTACGATCAGGAACAGGTTGCGTGCTTGCTGCTCGAAACGCTGCGCGACCATTACGCAGCGCGCCTTGCCGAGCGCTTCAAGCTCACGGTCGACTTGCCGGAGAAAGGCTACGAGCTCCTCGAGCTCATCGGCCGCAAGCGCGGCTGCCTCGTCAAGGGCGGCGTCGTCGATATGGAAAAAGCGACGCGCATCGTCATGACCGAGTTCCGCACCGGCAAGCTCGGGCTCGTGACGCTGGACGCGGTGCCGGCAAAAACGCCTCCCCCCTTGGGGGAGGTGGCCCCGAAGGGGTCGGAGAGGGTTACGGAGCAGTCCGATGAGGAAGAAGGACAAGCGTGATATGGATACCTCGGGCATGAAACTCAAAGAAATTGAGGCAATCTTATTCCCCCCCGACGGCGCGGAGCCCGCGCAGGATTTCATCGAATCCTGCCGCCTCGATGCACGGCAGGGGGCCCAGCGGCTCATGCGGCGGTACGACAAGGAGCAGGCGGAGCGTGCGCGCGTCGCGGCCTTGTATGCGTTCGAAAACGCAGCAGCGGTGGAGGGCTTTGAACTCGTCGCGGGCGTGGACGAAGCTGGCCGCGGGCCACTCGCAGGTCCCGTGTCCGTCGCAGCGGTCATTTTGCCGCACGGGCTGTTTTTGCCGAAGCTCAATGATTCGAAAAAGCTTTCGCCCAAAGTCCGTGACGAACTCTACGACGAGATCCAAGCGAAGGCCATCGCCGTGAGCTCCGTGCTCGTCGATGCGAAGACGATCGACCGTGTCAATATTTATCAGGCGACGATGAACGGCATGTACGAGGCGATTTTCGGCCTCGACCCGCAGCCGCAGAAAGTGCTCATCGATGCCGTGCAACTGGAAAAACTCCCCATGCCCGAAGAATCGATCATCAAGGGCGACGCGAAATCCGCATCCATCGCGGCGGCGTCGATCATCGCGAAAGTCACGCGTGACCGCCTCATGATGGAATATGACAAGGCGTTCCCGGAATACGGCTTCGCGCAGCACAAGGGCTACGGCACGGCAGAGCACCTCGCGGCGCTCAAGAAATACGGCCCGTGCCCGATCCATCGCCAATCGTTCGAGCCGATCCGCTCGATGGTCGGCTGGATGGAAGATGTCGCGACGGAAGGAGAGGTGAACTGATATGCCCATGGAAACGAGTGCCGTCGGTATCCGTCCCGTTGGCCGCCCGTCCGCGCCAAGTGGCGTCGATGGCGTCGGGCGGCGTGGCGGCGAAGAAGCAGCCTCTGGCTTCCGTCCGCAAACGAATGTCTCCATCGGGAATGCCATCCAGGACATGGCGGGCATCTTGTCGAAAATCTCGACGGCGCAGTCGGACACGATGGAAAAGATGCCGGCGGATTTGCAGAAAGTCATCGAAAATGTCATGAAGCAAGCGTTTTCCTTTGACGAGACGCTCGGCGAAGGCTTGGGCAGCACGATGGAGAGCCAGCGCTTTTCCATGGAGCAGCTGACGTCCGTCGCGCGCACGCTGATGCAGATGAGCGCGCTCGCGGAAAAAGGCTACGACGTGAACATCAGCGACGGCTTGCAAAAACTCTTCGCGAACCTCAAGCTTGCCGTGACGCAGGAGCCGGGCGGGCAGGCCTTCGAGCCCGTGCTGCTTTTAAAGGCCGCGTTCGGCCTCATCAATGGCAAGGCGGCGAGCGACCTGCCGCAGGCGCTCCAGCAATTCCTGTCGTCGATGCAGGCGAACGTCGGCCAGGGGGCCGCGCAACCGCAAAGCGAATCCCTGGCGTTCCTCAAAGCCTTCGTCCAATACATGATGCCGCGCAGCGAAGCCTCGGCCGCGTCCGCCTCTATGCAGGGGCAGATGGCCGGGGCTCCTGGGCAGAACGCGCAAGGCGCGGCGATGCAAAACGGGGCGGGCGGCGCTTTTGTAGAAGGAAACGCGGCGAATGGCACGGGCGTTCCGCAAAATGCGACCACAGGAACGGCGGCACAGGGCGCACCAGGGACGTTCGGCGGACAAGGAACATTCGGAACGCAAGGAACGTTAGGGACGCCGACCGGACAGGCGGCGTTGCCGGGACAAGAAGGAAGCATGGCGCAAGGCCAGCCCGTTACCGCACAAGGACAAGCGGCTATGCCACAAGGGGCAGCGACCGCGCAGGGATCGGCTGAAGGTGCGGCTATGACGCAAGGGCAAACGTTCGAAGGTTCCCCACAAGCCCAAACGCAGGGCACAGCGAATGCGGCGACCGGATCGAATGCCGCCAACGCCACAAATTCATCGAATCCCGCAAATTCCGCGAATCCCGCGAATGCATCAAACGTTGCGACGGCCGAGGGGAATGCCAATGTCCTAAATTCGGCGAATCCGCAGGCTGCCCAAATGGAGAATGGGACAGCGAACGCGGCAGGGAAAAACGCTCCATCGCAGATGCAGCAGGCCGGGACGGAAGCAGGTCGGGCGGGCGTGCCGACGGGACAGCAAGCCGTCCCGCAAGACGCTCGTTCCTCGCAGCCGACGCCACAGGACGCCATGCAGAACATGACGCTATCGGCGCGCGATGCGAAAGCGACCTTGATGTCACAGCCGATCCAGAACACGCCCGAGGCCATGCAGACCTTGAAGCAGCTCGCGCGGTTCTTTTTGGAGCAGGGGAATGTCTCGCAGGCCGACACGCAGGCGCTCCAGTCCTTTGCCGAGAGCGACGCGACGACCTTTTCCCCGAAGGAAGCGCGCCAGCTCGAGACGCTCCTGCGCGTCGTGCAGCAAAACATCCCGGCGACCGTGCAGCAGGCGGCCATCCAGCAGAGCATCCCCGAGCTTCCGCGCCTCTGGGCGTTCATGCAGCTCGCCGACCTCTCTGTCGTGAAGCGGCTGAACACGCGCGAGCTCAAGAAAGCGGCGAAAGACGTCGCCGAATTCGTCTTTTCCATGCGCGGCTCGATGGAAGGCGAGCACGCCGTACAGCAAGGGCAGCGCTCGATGAACTTCATGATGCCCATGTACCTCGGCGAAAACGAGCAGAGCTATCCCGCCTACATCCACGTCTACGACGAAACGCAGGAAGACCAGGAGACGGGCCTGCCGAAAAAAGAGACGTGGCTGCGCCTCTGCGTGCTCACGGAAAACCTCGGCGCCGTCGAGCTCACGTGCCGCGTCTACGAGCAGCAGCACCTCGACATGCGCCTCGTCTTTTCGCAGCACGACGTCGCGCAGGAATTCCGCAGCTACGTGCCCGACCTGCGCAAATCCATGCGCGGCTCGAAGCTCAAGCTCGAGGATGTCGCGATCACCGCGCCTGGCGAATGAAAAGAGAAAATTTAAAAGAGGATTTTTGTCCCTCGCGTCGAATGAAAGTATAGTAAACGAATCGAAATCAGAAACAATTGCAGGAGGGACCTCGAACATGGAAACCTTTGAAATGGAAGTGGGCGGCCGCAAGCTCATCCTCGAGCACGGCAAGATGGCGAAACAGGCGAATGGCGCCGTGCTCGTGCGCTATGGCGACACGGTCGTGCTCGTCACGGCGACGGCATCGAAAGAGCCGCGCGAAGGCGTCGACTTTTTCCCGCTGACCGTCGATTATGAGGAAAAAATGTACGCGGCCGGCAAAATCCCCGGCGGCTTCATCAAGCGCGAAGGCCGCCCGTCGAGCGACGCGACGCTCTGCGCGCGCCTCATCGACCGCCCGATCCGCCCGCTGTTCCCGAAAGGTTTCCGCAATGACGTGCAGATCGTCGCGACGGTGCTGTCCGTCGACCAGGACAACGCGCCCGAGATCGCCGGCATGATCGGCGCGAGCGCGGCACTCACGGTCTCGGACATCCCATTCGAGGGGCCGATCGCGGGCGTGCGCGTCGGCCGCGTGAATGACGAATTCGTCATCAATCCGACGGAGGAACAGCGCGCGGTTTCGACGCTGAACCTCACGGTTGCCGGCTCGCATGATGCCGTCATGATGGTAGAGGCGGGCGCCCAGGAGCTCTCGGAAGAGGTCGTGCTCGACGCCATCCTCTTCGGCCACAAGGAAATCCAGCGCATCGTCGAATTCCAGCAGCAGATGCAGGCGCAATGCGGCAAGGAAAAAATGCAGCCGCATCTCTTCCTCGCGCCGCCGATGCTCGAGCAGGCCATGGCGGACTATGCGAAAGACCGCCTCGACGCGGCGACGCGCAATCCGGACAAGCTCGACCGCGACGCGCATATCGGCGCGATTGCGACCGATGTGATGGAGCATTTCCTGCCCGATTTCCCCGACATGGAAAAGGAAATCGCTTCGGCGTTCCACGACCTCGAAAAAGCGGTCGTGCGCCACATGATCACGCATGAAAAAATCCGCCCGGACGGCCGCGGCCTCGAAGAGGTGCGCCCCATCAGCTGCGAGGTCGGCCTCTTGCCGCGCACGCATGGCTCGGCGCTCTTCACGCGCGGCCAGACGCAGGTGCTCTCCGTCACGACGCTCGGCGCGCTCGGCGATGAGCAGATCATCGACGGCCTCGGCCCCGAGACGACGAAGCACTACATCCACCACTACAATTTCCCCGGCTACTGCGTCGGCGAAGCGCGCCCGATGCGCAGTCCCGGCCGCCGCGAGATCGGCCACGGGGCGCTGGCGGAGCGCGCGCTTTTGCCGGTCGTGCCGCCGATTGAAGAATTCCCGTACACCGTGCGTGTCGTCTCGGAAGTCTTGGAGTCGAATGGGTCGAGCTCGCAGGCATCCGTCTGCGGCAGCACGATGTCGCTCATGAATGCGGGCGTGCCGATCAAGCGCCCCGTCTCCGGCGTGGCCATGGGCCTCGTCAAAGAAGGTGACGCCTACACGATCCTCACGGACATCCAGGGCATGGAAGACGCGCTCGGCGACATGGATTTCAAGGTCGCGGGCACGACGGAAGGCATCACGGCCATCCAGATGGACATCAAGGTCGACGGTCTCTCGCGTGACATCCTCGCTTCGGCGCTCGCCCAGGCAAAGCGCGGCCGTGCCTTCATCCTCGGCAAGATGCTCGAATGCATCAGCGAGCCTGCGAAAGAACTCTCGCCGTACGCGCCGCGCGTCGAGACGATCACGATCCCGACGGAGAAGATCCGCGACGTCATCGGCACGGGTGGCAAAGTCGTGCGCGGCATCACGGACGAGACGGGCGTCGACATCGACATCCACGAAGACGGCAACATCTTCATCACGTCGAACGACGCCGAGGGCATGGCAAAAGCGAAAGCGATGATCCACGACATCGTGCGCGACGTCGAAGTCGGCGAAGTCTACACCGGCACGGTCACGCGCCTGCTGAAATTCGGCGCCTTCGTCCAGATCCTGCCGAACAAAGAAGGCCTCTGCCACATCTCCCAGCTCGCGAAGCGTCGCGTCGAAAAAGTCGAAGACGTCGTGAAGATCGGCGATCAGCTCACCGTCAAAGTTGTCGAGATCGACGAGAAGGGCCGCATCAATCTGTCGCACAAGGCGACGCTTTGATGCTTTCGTATCTACCTTTTGATTTGGAGGCTTTTCCATGGCAGACAGATATTACCGTTTGACGGTGGCCGGCGTGACGCGCGAGCTGCCGATCCTCAATGTGACAGACAAGCTCGCGATCGCGGGCTTCGTCATGCTCGGCGACGTCGAGCTCGTCGACGCGTGCGCGGCCGAGATGGCAAAGCGCGTGCCGCAGGGCATCGACGTCATCCTCACGGCGGAGACGAAAGGCATTCCCTTCGCCGCCGAGCTCGCGAAGCGCATCGGGCAGAAACGCTACGTCGTCGCGCGCAAATCCGTCAAAGCGTACATGGAGCATCCGCTCTGGGTCAAAGACGTCTCCATCACGACGGAAGGCGAGCAGATGCTCTGCCTCGACGGCCCCGACATCGAGCGCATCAAAGGCCATAACGTCCTCCTGCTCGACGACGTCATCAGCACCGGTGGTTCGATCCAGGCGCTCAAAGACCTCGCCGAACAAGCCGGCGGCCGTGTCATCGGTCAAGCGGCTGCACTCGCTGAGGGCGACGCAGCGGAACGCGACGACATCATTTATCTTGAGAAGCTGCCGCTGTTTGATGCGCAGTAAAAATTTCATTCCATAAGAAGGAACACGCCTGCTGGCAAAACCGGCAGGCGTATTTTTGCGTTTTGACAAAGGGTGCAATGTGCAGTTTTCAATCGTGCAAGACAACAAGTTTTTGGAACTTAATGAAAATACACATGTCTTGCAGGGGGGGACTTTTATGATAATATAAAGAAAGTTATCAACAGGCGGGGGATCAGAATGGAAAAAATCGCACTCATTTACGCGGAAGCGCAGGGACGATCGGAAAACCTGCGCTCTCTTTCTGTGCCCGAGGGGATGCAGGCGGAATTCGTCGCCCTCCCTGCGAGCGATCATTTGCTGGCGGATTATCAACAGGCCATGGAAGCCACGGATGCACGGTACAAAGTTTATCTGAATGGCGACATCCGCGTTGTGGACGAAAACCTCCTCGGCCGCCTCGTCGAAACGTTCCAGCAGCATCCAGAGGTCGGCATCCTCGGCCTTTCCGGTGCGCGACAGCTTTCGACGAATGGCATCAGCTACACGTCGAAGCAGCGGGCAGGGCGGCTGCTGGATCCTGCGGGCAAAGAGCTCGTCTTCTCGCAATCGAAAGGTGTCGTCGAGCCGGTCGAGGCGCTCGATGGCTACTTCCTCGCGACGCAGTACGATGTCCCGTGGCGCAGCGACCTGCTGCACGCTCCAATTTTCCTCGGTGCCTCCGCGAGTTGCGAACAGCGCCGTGCAGGCCACACGGCGGTCGTCCTCCCGCAGAAAAAAGCGGCCTGCCAACTCGTCGTGAATCGTTTTTCGCTCGATAAAGACGACCAGAATGCATTCCTCGACGAATACTCGAAAGACCTCTATCCCCTCGTCAGCATCTGCATCCCGACCTACCAGCGCCCCGACTACTTCCGCGAGGCGCTTGAAAGCGTTCTTCACCAGACGTATCGGAATCTCGACATCTTCGTCACGGATGACAGCGCGGATGATCGGACGGAAGCACTGATCCAGCCGTATCTTGAGAAGGATGGGCGGATCACGTATGAGCATCATCCGGAATTCAAAGCGGAAGACAACTGGAGAAATATCCGCGAGTACGACAACCCAGCAGCAGAATACGTGGGCTGGCTCATGGATGATGATAAGTTCCTGCCGGACAAGATCAGCTTCATGGTGGATGCTTACCGTGACAATCCAGATGTGACGCTCGTGACATCGTATCGTCATGTCATCAATGCAGATGGGCAAGTACAACCAGATTTTGCAATCACAAAAAGATTTGTTCCGCAAGATTCAAAGATTCGTGGGACGAAAGCAGGAAACATCATTCTCACGAATTGCGTCAATTTTATCGGCGAACCGTCCACCGTTTTAATGTGCAAAAAGTTTTTTACCGATCATCAATATCGGTGGACGGACATCAAACCCGAATATGATATCGGTGATGTCCCCATCTGGCTGAATCTCTTGTCGAAAGGAAATCTGTTTTATTATGCGGAACCATTGAGCTGTTTCCGCTTGCATGGCAAGAATGCGCAGACGAAATTTTCCATGCTGACCGGCGGGACGGTCTGCTGGTCAGAATTGATTGCGAAAGCATGGAGGGAACATACCTTCCTGGAAACAGAAAAGGATTATCAGAATGCGCTGCAAGCGTTGTTGCAAATGGGCTTGCGATTTTACGATCCGAAGAAAATGACGACGCTCACAGAAGAAACGCGGAGGGATTTCGAGAACGCCTTGGGGCATGCTTTCCTTGCATTGGCAGCGATGCCAGGAGGTGCAGTGGAATCATGAAAGTCGTATTACTTGCCGGCGGCCTCGGCACGCGGATATCGGAGGAATCCGAGTACCGCCCGAAGCCCATGGTCGAGATCGGCGGGATGCCGATCCTCTGGCATATCATGAAAGAGTATTCGCATTACGGTTTCCATGACTTCATCATCTGCGCGGGCTACAAGCAGCACATGATCAAGGAATGGTTCGCGGACTACTTCATCCACACCTCGGATGTCACGTTCGATTTCACGCAAGGTCAAAAGATCATCCTGCACAATCAGCACACGGAACCGTGGCGCGTGACGGTCGTCGATACGGGACTGAAGACGATGACGGGCGGCAGAATCAAACGCGTGCAGCCGTATATCGGCGATGAGACGTTTCTCATGACGTATGGTGATGGCGTCTGCGATGTCGATATCGCGAAGCTCGTGGAGTTTCATCAGCAGCATGGAAAGATCGCGACGCTGACCGCTGTTCGCCAGAAGCAGCAGAAGGGCGTGCTTGATATCAACTGGGACAACAGCGTGCGAGGATTCCGTGAAAAGAATGTCGATGATGGCGTCCCCATCAATGCGGGCTACATGGTCTTGGAGCCGGGCGTTTTTGATTTCATCGACGATGACAATACGGTATTTGAAAAGAAAACAATGGATCGTCTTGTGGAGGCTGGACAGCTTATGAGCTATCAACATGAGGGGTTCTGGCAGTGCATGGACACGCAGTACGAACATCATTTGCTGGAAGAAATGTGGGAACAGCATCGCGCTCCATGGAAAGTCTGGGACTGAAGGAGAATCGGTATGAACGAAAAAGCAAAACGTTATCGCGATTTTTTACAACAAATCATTTCTTCGAAATGGCTGGAAGCATCTATGTATGAAGGGAAAAAGATGCTTCTGATCGGTGATGGGATTTCCATGGGCGAACGGATGAACTTATTGGGCGCTTTGGAACAAGCTTTTGCGAATCATGCGGACCAGATTGATAAGGTTCATCTTTTTGATCCGATGCAGATGGATTCGCAAGGGCGGCTCGATGAAGCTGAGTTTCCATCCAATGTGCAATATGACATTATTTTTGTGCTAGATGGATTTGAAAAAGCTGGAAATCCGTGCGCTGCCGCTGAAAAGATCGATGCAACGTTAGAGACAGGTGGTGTTATCGTACTCCTTGGCCGGATGGCTGGAGATGATGCGTTGCCGGATGTCTATCTCTATCATGATGGGTGGCGCTACACGCCAGATGATCTCTCGAATCTTTTCCAGGGCTATGAGGTCATCCAAAAAATCGCAACACGCAGCCCTTTCTTGGCAGCTTGTATGTTGCGCAAGACTGGTATGCGGACGCTTCGCGAAACCTATGAGCAACTTGGAGAACCGCAGCTGCTTCACAAGCAGACAGGGAAACGCGTGCTGCCGAGTGAGGCGACCGCCCTTGGATATTTCCATGATGGCCGTGAACTCGATGATATGGGAATCCGGTGTCACACTGACAAATGCACGCTCGGAAACGGGTATCTTGACAAATATGAAATGTTCCTTCGCCCTTTCCGCAAGAAGGCATTCAATTTCTTGGAGCTCGGCGTTTTCAAAGGCGGGAGCACGCAGCTGTGGGATGAATATTTCCCGAATGCTCAAGTCTATGGGGTGGATATTTCTCCAGACTGCAAACGTTTCGCAGGGGGGGACATTCATATTATCACAGCGGACTTGAGCGAGACAACGGCCTTGCAGTCGCTGCGTAGCATTCAGCCGAGCATCATTATCGATGACACGTCCCATTTCTGGAGCCACCAGATCAAGGCGATTTGCGAATTGTATTCCTGCTTGCCATCGGGCGGGATCTATATCATGGAAGATTTGCAGACGTCTCTGAATACGTATATGCTCCCTGGATATGATGATTATCCCATGGATGCATATACGTTTTGCGAACGCGTAGCTCGTGTTGTAGCTGGACGTTGTCCGTGCCCATCGGATACATCACTTGCTGTCAAAATTTCAGAGATTGGCATGATGACGGAAACGGTTACAATTTTAACGGGAAGTTGTATTTTTATAAAAAAATAAAATTTACTTGGACGGGGGCACGACTGTGATTCAGAAGAAAGAAACCCTTCTTTCTGGATGTTATGAACTGATTCCAGAAATTTTTCGTGATGCAAGAGGAAGTTTCATCAAAACATTTCATAAGGATTGGTTTCAATCGCTTGGTTTGCCAACAGATTTTGGAGAGGAGTACACTTCACGTTCGCACGCAAGAGTCTTGCGCGGGCTTCACTTCCAGTTGCCGCCGGAAGCGCATGGGAAATTGATTTATTGCAGCGAAGGCGAAGTCTTGGATGTGGCCGTTGATTTGCGCCATGGGCCGACGTATGGGCAATATGAAATGACAAAGCTCACAGCAGAACGCGGAAATATGGCGTACATTCCTGTAGGGTGCGCGCATGGCTTCTATACGTTGAGCGAGAAGGCTGTCATTGTCTGCAAACAGACAAAGTGCTATGCTCCAGAGCAAGACGCTGGAATTCGCTGGGACTCTGCAGGGATTCCATGGCCGGATATGCACCCTATCCTCTCGGAAAAAGATCAGAAGATGCCAAAGCTTTCGGATTTCGAGAGTCCGTTTTGAAGGAAGGACGAAGCCAAGAACATGAACATCATCCCAACGGAATTTCCAAGCGCGTATCTCATTGCCATTGATCCGCATCAGGATGCGCGTGGGGCTTTCCAAAAACCATTTCAAAAAGAAGTATTTCGTGCCCATGGACTGGAGACGGAGTTTTCTGAAATGTATTATTCCGTATCCAGCAAGGGTGTGCTGCGCGGAATGCACTTCCAAACGCCGCCCTCGGCGTACGCAAAGCTCGTCTATGTGAGTCATGGGCGCGTGTTGGATGTAGCACTTGATATCCGCAAAGGGTCGCCGACGTATGGAAAGGCTTTGGCGAAAGAGCTGTCACTCGAAGCTGCGACGGCGCTTTATCTCCCGAGCGGATTTGCGCATGGATTTCTTTCGCTCGAAGACGGCTCGGTTGTCAATTACGCACAGACGGCAGGCTATGATCCGGCGCACGATGGCGGCATCCGGCTGGATTCCTTTGGCTTCGACTGGGGCGTTGCATCGCCGATTCTCTCGGATCGCGACAAGACATTTCCGACACTCGCAGCGTTTGATTCGCCGTTCGATTACGAGGTGCGTGCATGAACATCCTATTGACAGGTGCGACTGGATTTATCGGGAGCAACCTCTTGCTGCACATCCCAGAAGATTGCCGCTGTTATGCGCTCGTCCGTCCGACGACGGACATATCCCATCTCCAGTGCGCGGACATCCACGTCTTTGACGGAGACGTCGATGCACTAGCATCTTTCCTCCGCGAAAAGAAAATTTCCGGTATCCTGCATCTGGCATCGCTCTATCTGTCCAGCCATAGAAGCGAAGATGTTGCGCCGCTCGTTTCTTCCAATGTTACGTTCGGGGCATCCGTGCTCGAGGCTGCGGCAAAGAGCGATGTACGATGGTTTCTGAATACTGGGACGATTTGGCAGAACTATGAAGCCGAGGGGATGGAGTATCATCCAGTCAATCTCTATGCGGCGACGAAAGAAGCGTTCATTTCTGTTGCGCGATATTATGTCGAGGCTTGCGGGCTACGTTTTTGCACGCTGAAGCTCACGGATACCTATGGACCCCACGATCCGCGCCGCAAGATTTTCGCGCTGTTCCGTGAGATTGCGGAAAGCGGCGAAACGCTTGCGATGTCGCCGGGGGAACAGCAGATGGACATCCTCTATATTGATGATGTCGTGCGGGGCTTTTGGCAGCTGGCAAGCATGATGGAGCGTGGCGATGAATCGTTAGCGCCTGAGTATCGACTCGGTTCTGGCCATCTCCGCAGTTTGCAGGAATTAGCGCGGATTTTTTCGGAAACCGTCGGAAGGCCACTTCATATTACTTGGGGAGGACGCCCGTATCGCAAGCGTGAGGTCATGCATCCATGGCAGGAAGGCGAAATATTGCCGAGGTGGCAGGCAAAGGTCTCCTTGCGGGAAGGAATCCTAAAGATGATGAAAGATTGTGCAGAATCATGAAGCATGAAATGTTGACAGCAGAGAGTGCTCAAATAAAATGTCCTTTGTGTGGTGAAAAGGACGTATCCTTACTCGCACATCGGATCGATGTTCCAGTCTTGCAAAATGTGATTTGCGCGACATCAAATGAAGCACGCCAGATTCCCAAAAGCGACATCAAACTGGTTCAATGTCATTCGTGTGAGTTCGTTTTTAACGCATCCTATCGACAGGTAGATTATGATGCTGATTATGAGAATTTTCAAGGATGTTCACCGCTTTTTTCGGATTATCTTGATGCGGAAGCGAAACATATTGCTGCGTATGTGAATGCACTAAACGGTGATGTCCTTCTTATCGAGGTAGGATGCGGGCAAGGCGATTTCTTGCAAAATGTCATCCGAAGGATTTCAAGTGATCATAAGGTCTGTGGGATTGGATTTGATCCAGCGTATCATGGAGAGCGTCGTAAAGAGAATTGCTTTTTCTTGTCAGAATATTTTTCTGGAAACATAAACATCGGGTCGTATGTGGGCAGGGATTACGGTCATGTCATCTGCATAGCGCGTCACGTCATCGAGCATATCGCCGATCCGCATTTCCTCGTCAGCGAATGCGCAAAGCTGAAAGCAAAGACCGTCGATTTGTTCTTGGAAACACCGGATGTCCGATGGATCGAGCGGAACGAAGCCTTTGAGGACATTGTCTATGAGCATTGCAGCTTCTTCAATCCTGTATCCTTGGCTTATCTCATGCGAGAGCATGGATTTGCTGTCGAGGAGTTCCGTCATACGTTCGGTGGGCAGTATATGTGGATGGCTGCGCGGAAGTCTTTGGATGCGCAGGGATTGAACCGGCGATATCGCATGCATGAAGAAGAGATGCAGGCAAAGTGGGAGAAAGTGCTTTCGTCGGACGGCGTGTTTTTCGTCTGGGGCGCTGGCGCGAAAGGCGTTGCCTTCTTGAATTTGCTTGATCCAGAGTGCAAAATGGTGAAAGGCGTCATAGACATCAATCCAAAAAAGCAAGGCGGTTTCCTCGCGGGGACGGGACATCCGATTTATGCGCCGACGGTTTTGCAACAGACGCAAGAAACGATGCGGTTGATTGTCATGAATGAAAATTATGTTCAAGAGATCGCAGCTTTGCTGGAAAAGATGAATGTCACGAATGCGAAATTGATGACATTGCGGCAGTGATGTTCGTCGAAGCCTTGCTGTGTAAAGCGCAACAAGAGCACGCAGTTGCTGCCTGCGTGATTTCCAGGCACAAAAAGAGGCCTTGCCGTTCTTTTCCGGGCGGCAAGGCCTTGTTGTGTGTGCCAATATATTTTGTCAGTACGCGAGGTGGGATTCTTTTGCGATGCGGATGACTTCATCGGTAAGCGCCTAATAACATGACGTACCCCAACACAGAAAAATCCCCATCGGCACCAAATGGTATCGACGGGGATAGGTTCGATTCACGCTTTGCAGTTGT
>OMWS01000019.1 GCA_900314825.1 uncultured Veillonellaceae bacterium
TTATATTTACATGAAAATTGACAAGAAAAAAGCGCGGAATCCCGCGTCGTTACTGGGCTATTCGATTTTTTAGAGGAACGAAAACTGTCAAAGACCCGGCTTCGCATTCGCTCGGCACCTCCCCCAGAGGGGGAGGCTTTTTAAAATTGAGCGACAGCGAAAACGAAAAATACAAACGAGGGTTGACAAATTTTTTTCATCATGATACAGTAGGAAACTACAGGAAATGAATAGGGCGAAGTGTGCGCATCGAGCATCGGAAAGGAAAGAGAGAGAAGCAGGGCCGGAAGTTTTTGCCTTGTTTTTTTATTGTTCCTTTGTTCCGTATGCTGTTTTTCGTTTCCATTTTTCTATTGTATCGATACATCATGAACAGGCTAAGGGGTGAAGGATTTGTTATTTAATCCTGTGCCGGTGGGCAAACGAACCAGGTATAGCTATGCGCGGATCAAGGAAGTCATGGAGATGCCGCATCTTCTCGACATCCAGCGGAATTCTTACCAGTGGTTCCTCGATGAAGGTTTGCAGGATATCTTCAATGACATCTCGCCAATCACGGATTTCACGGGCAACTTTGCCCTAGTCCTCAAGAGCTTCTCGCTCGGAGAGCCGAAGTACAGCCTCGAAGAGTGCAAAGACCGCGACGTCACGTGGGCTGCGCCGATGCGCGTGAGCGTGCAGCTCGTGGACAAGACGACGGGCGAAGTGCGCGAAGATCAGGTCTTCATGGGCGATTTCCCGCGCATGACGGACACGGGCACGTTCATCATCAATGGCGCGGAGCGCGTCATCGTCAGCCAGCTCGTCCGCTCCCCGGGCGCTTACTATGGCGAGACCATCGACACGACGGGCAAAAAACTCTACAATGCCACCGTCATCCCGAACCGCGGCGCCTGGATCGAGCTCGAGACCGATGCGAGCGACATCGTCTGGGCGCGCATCGACCGCACGCGCAAGATGCCGGTCACGTTCCTCATCCGCGCGCTCCTCGGCCTCGCGAAAAAAGAAGAGAATCCGCAGGTCACGGATGACGAAATCCTCCAGCTCTTTGACGGCGACGAGCGCATCCGCGCAACGCTCGCGCATGACCCCGAGATCAATACGCCAGCAGAAGCGCTCAAAGTCATCTACAACCGCCAGCGCCCGGGCGAGCCTGTCACAATCGAAAACGCGAAGCAGCTGCTCGAAGGCATGTTCTTCGACTCGAAACGCTACGACCTCGCGACGGTCGGCCGCTACAAGATCACGAAAAAACTCGGCTGGCGCCGCCGCATCCTCGGCAAGGTGCTCGCCGATCCTCTCGTCGACAAAGAGACGGGCGAGATCGTGATTCCGGCCGATACGTATGTGACGGAAGACATGGTCGATGCCATCGACGAAAAGAAAGAACACGCAATCTTCGGTGACGGCGATGCGCAGTGCGTCTGCTACCTCAAGCGCAAGGACGGCAGCCGCCTGAAGATGCTGTGCTCGCCGACGCTTGAGTACCATCATCGCACGATGACGTATGCTGACATCCTCGCGGCCATCGATTATCTCTTGAACCTCATGGACGGCGTCGGCTCGACGGATGACATCGACCATCTCGGCAACCGCCGCGTGCGTGCCGTCGGCGAACTGCTGCAGAATCAGTTCCGCATCGGCCTGTCGCGCATGGAGCGCGTCGTGCGCGAGCGCATGACGATCCAGGACTCCACGACGATCACGCCGCAGGGCCTCATCAACATCCGCCCCGTCGTGGCAGCTGTCAAAGAGTTCTTTGGCTCGTCGCAGCTGTCGCAGTTCATGGATCAGCACAATCCGCTGTCCGAACTCACGCATAAGCGCCGTCTCTCGGCTTTGGGTCCTGGCGGTCTCTCGCGCGAGCGCGCAGGCTTCGAAGTCCGCGACGTCCACAACTCCCATTATGGCCGCATGTGCCCAGTCGAGTCGCCAGAAGGCCCGAACATCGGCCTCATCGGCTCGCTTGCGACGTTTGCACGTGTGAACCAGTTCGGCTTCATGGAGACGCCGTATCGCCGCGTCGACAAGGAAAATCACGTCGTCACGGACGAAGTCCGCTATTTGACGGCCGACGAGGAAGACGATCTCGTCATCGCGCAGGCCAATGAGCCGCTCGATGAGAACGAGTGGTTCAAGAAAGAACGTGTCACGGCGCGTTTCCACGAGGAGACGGGCCTCTATCGTCGTGAAAAAGTCGATTACATGGACGTGTCGCCGCGCCAGGTCTTCTCCATCGCGACGGCCATGATCCCCTTCCTCGAAAACGATGACGCGAACCGTGCCCTCATGGGCGCGAACATGCAGCGCCAGGCCGTGCCGCTCCTGCGCACGCAGGCGCCGCTCGTTGGCACGGGCATGGAATACAAGGCCGCGTGCGACTCCGGCGTCATGATCCTCGCGAAGCATGCTGGCACGGTCGTGAACGTGACGGCCGATGTCATCGACGTCCGCCGCGAAGACGGCGAACTCGACCACTACAAGATGCAGAAATTCGTGCGCTCGAACCAGGGCACGTGCATCAACCAGGTGCCGATCGTCTACAAGGGCGATGTCGTCGCCGAGAAGCAGCCGATCGCTGACGGCCCAGCGACGGATCACGGCGAGCTCGCGCTCGGCTACAACATCGTCGTCGCCTATATGCCGTGGGAAGGCTACAACTACGAGGACGCCGTGCTCCTGTCGGAGAACCTCGTCAAGCGCGACCTTTACACGTCCATCCATATTGAAGAATACAACTGCGATGCGCGCGATACGAAGCTCGGCCCCGAGGAAATCACGCGTGACATCCCGAACGTCGCCGAGGATGCTTTGAAAGACCTCGACGAAGAGGGCATCATCTCCATCGGCGCCGACGTGCGCCCAGGCGACATCCTTGTCGGCAAGGTCACGCCGAAAGGCGAGACGGAGCTCACGGCAGAAGAGCGCCTGTTGCGCGCGATTTTCGGCGAAAAGGCGCGCGAAGTCCGCGATACGTCGCTGCGCGTGCCGCATGGCGAGCAGGGCAAGATCGTCGACGTCAAGATTTTCAGCCGCGAGAACAATGACGAGCTTTCGCCGGGCGTCAACCGCCAGGTGCGCGTCTACATCGCGCAGAAGCGCAAGATCAGCGTCGGCGACAAGATGGCCGGCCGTCACGGCAACAAGGGTGTCGTCTCGCGCATCATGCGCCAGGAAGACATGCCGTTCCTGCCGGATGGCACGCCGGTCGATATCGTGCTGAATCCTCTGGGCGTCCCGTCCCGTATGAACATCGGGCAGATCCTCGAGGCGCATCTTGGCATGGCCGTCAAGGTCATCGGCAAGCAGATCAAGGACGGCGACCCGGGCGTCGAACAGCGCCTGCGCGAAGCCGGCTATGATTTCGACAAGAACGGCATGCCGAAACCCGACGTCGCCGGCCTCCATATCGCGACGCCGGTCTTTGACGGCGCAAGCGATGCCGACGTCTTTGGCACGATCAAGGCGGCAGGCCTCCCCGCGGACGGCAAGACGATCCTCTACGACGGCCGCACGGGCGAGCCGTTCGAGAACCGCGTCACGGTCGGCTGCACGTACTTCCTCAAGCTCCATCATCTCGTCGCGGACAAGATCCACGCGCGCTCCACGGGCCCGTACTCCCTCGTCACGCAGCAGCCGCTCGGCGGCAAGGCGCAGTTCGGCGGCCAGCGCTTCGGCGAAATGGAAGTCTGGGCCCTCGAAGCGTACGGCGCCGCCTATACGCTGCAGGAAATGATCACGGTGAAATCCGACGATGTCGTCGGCCGCGTCAAAGCGTATGAGTCTATCGTCAAGGGCGAGAACATCCCGCAGCCGGGCATTCCGGAATCGTTCAAGGTCCTCATCAAGGAACTCCAGTCCATCGGCCTTGACATCAAGGTGCTCGACCAGGATGCGAAGGAAGTCTCCATCCAGGACGACGACGATGACGATATCAACATCAACACGCGCGCGAAAGACCTCGACCTCGACGTCGCGGGCGTCGATCCGACGAAGGAAGCGCCGACGGCCGCGAAAGAAGAAGCGGGCGCCGATTCCTTTGATGAAGGCGCGCAGTCCGACGATGAGGCGACGCTCGCCGACGATGACATCATTGCCGATATCGGCAACATGACGATCGGCGAGCAGCCGGAGCAAGACGGTGAGGAATAAGAAGGGAGTGTCATCTCGTTGTTGGATGTAAATAAATTTGATTCGATGCGCATCTCTCTCGCTTCGCCGGAACAGATCCGCGAGTGGTCGTACGGCGAGGTCAAGAAGCCGGAGACGATCAACTACCGCACGCAGAAGCCGGAACGCGACGGCCTGTTCTGCGAGCGCATCTTCGGCCCGACGCGCGACTGGGAATGCCACTGCGGCAAGTACAAGCGCGTCCGCTACAAAGGCATCATCTGCGACCGCTGCGGCGTCGAAGTCACACGCGCGAAAGTGCGCCGTGAGCGCATGGGCCACATCGAGCTCGCCGCGCCGGTCTCGCATATCTGGTATTTCAAGGGCATCCCGAGCCGCATGGGCCTGATCCTCGACATCACGCCCCGCAACCTCGAGCGCGTGCTCTATTTCGCGCAGTACATCGTGCTCGACCCGGGCGACAGCGGCCTCATCAAGAAGCAGCTCCTCGACGAGGCGGCGTACCGCAAGGCGCGCGAGGAATACGGCAGCACGTTCAAGGTCGGCATGGGCGCCGAGGCCATCAAAGCGCTCCTCGAAGAGCTCGACCTCGACAAGCTCAGCGAAGAACTCCGCAAGCAGGTCCGCGAGCTCTCGACGCAGAAAAAGATCCGCGCGATCCGCCGCCTCGAAGTCGTCGAGGCCTTCCGCAAGTCCGGCAATAAGCCGAGCTGGATGATCCTCGATGTCGTGCCGGTCATCCCGCCGGACCTCCGTCCGATGGTCCAGCTCGACGGCGGCCGCTATGCGACGAGCGATCTCAACGATCTCTATCGCCGCGTCATCAACCGCAACAACCGTCTGAAGCGCCTTTTGGAACTCGGCGCGCCGGACATCATCGTGCGCAACGAGAAGCGCATGCTCCAGGAAGCCGTCGATGCCCTCATCGACAACGGCCGTCGCGGCCGTCCGGTCACGGGCCCTGGAAACCGCCCGCTGAAGTCGCTCTCCGACATGCTGAAAGGCAAGCAGGGCCGCTTCCGCCAGAACCTCCTCGGCAAGCGCGTCGACTACTCCGGCCGTTCCGTTATCGTCGTCGGTCCGGAGCTCAAGCTCCACCAGTGCGGCCTGCCGAAGGAAATGGCGCTCGAGCTCTTCAAGCCTTTTGTCATGAAGAAGCTCGTGCAGTCCGGCGCCGCGCACAACATCAAGAGCGCGAAGCGCATGGTCGAGCGCGCGCGTCCCGAGGTCTGGGACGTACTCGAAGACGTCATCAAAGAGCATCCGGTGCTCCTGAACCGCGCCCCGACGCTTCATCGTCTCGGCATCCAGGCCTTCGAGCCGGTGCTGACGGAAGGTCGCGCACTGAAGCTCCATCCGCTCGCCTGCACGGCGTACAACGCCGACTTCGATGGTGACCAGATGGCCATCCATCTGCCGCTGTCTGCCGAGGCGCAGGCCGAGGCGCGCATCCTCATGCTCGCCGCAAACCACATCCTCGCGCCGAAAGATGGCAAGCCGATCATCGTCCCGACGCAGGACATGGTACTTGGCTCGTACTACCTGACGATCCTGAAGCCGGGCGCGCTCGGCGAAGGCAAAGTCGTCACGAGCATCTCGGAAGCCCTCCTCGCGTACCAGCAGCACGAGCTCGCCATCCAGGCGGAGATCCGCTGCCGCATGAAGACGCCGGACGGAAAGACGAACCTCGTCAAGACGAGCCTCGGCCGCATGATTTTCAACGAGATCCTGCCGGAGGAGCTCCGCCATTTCCAGCAGGACGAAGACGGCACGTGGACGCTTGGCAAGCTCATGAAGAAAAAGCAGATCGGCGCACTTGTCGCAGACTGCTACAATCATTTCGGCGCGACGAAGACGGCTGAGATCATCGACGGCGTCAAGAACCTCGGCTATCATTATGCCTGCATCGCCGGCATCTCGATCGCCATTTCCGACGTCATTGTGCCGCAGGAGAAGCAGCAGATCCTCACGGACACGGAAAAACTCGTCAACAAGGTCGAGCGCCAGTTTGGCCGCGGCCTCGTGACGGAGGAAGAACGCTACAAGAAGGTCGTCGATCTCTGGTCGAAAGCGACGGATGACGTCGGCAAGGCCATGATGGCGAACATGGATACGTTCAACCCGATCCTGATGATGGCGGACTCCGGCGCTCGTGGTAACGACAAGCAGATGCGCCAGCTCGCCGGCATGCGCGGCCTCATGGCCGATCCGTCCGGCAAGACGATCGAAGTGCCGATCACGGCGAACTTCCGCGAAGGCCTCTCCGTTTCCGATTACTTCATTTCGTCGCATGGCGCCCGCAAAGGCCTCGCTGATACGGCCCTACGTACGGCAGACTCGGGCTACCTCACGCGTCGTCTCGTCGATGTCGCGCAGGACGTCATCGTCCGCGAGGAAGACTGCGACGTCTCGACGATCAGCCTCGTGCTGCAGCGTGCCGCCATCGCGGAAAGCACGATGGATGCGCTGGAAATCCTCAATGATACGCTGCTCGGCCGCTTGCTCGCTGCCGATGTCATCGATCCTGCGACGAACACGGTGCTCTTTGAAAAAGACACGGTGCTCGGCGAGGACGAGCTCATGGAAATCGCGGAACATGAGGTCCCCGAGCTCATGGTGCGCGGCTCGTCCGTCGTGACGGCAGCGTCCGTCTCGAGCGCGATGGTCTCCGAGGTCATCAAGCTCGGCACGCCGGACGAAGAAGAGCGCCAGAAGGCGCATGACGCCATGCTTCACGAGATGCTGGGCAAGGAAGTCACGAAAGACGTCGTCCAGAGCGACGGCACGGTCGTTCTGGCCGCGCACGAGCACATCGACGAAGACAACTTCGAGCGCATCCTCGCCTCGGATGCCAAGGCGCTCCATGTCCGCAACAACAATGTGCGCGGCATCGAGGTCGAGGCGATCAAAGAAGGCACGGGCGTCATCGAATCGCTCGAGGAACGCATTGTCGGCCGCGTGCTCGCGGAAGACATCGTCGATCCGAAGACGGGCGAGAAGATCGCGTCGCTCAATGACACGGTTGATGAAGCGCTGGCGAAGAAGATCGCCGCTGTCCGCGAACGCGTGTCGATCCGCAGCGTCTTGACGTGCAAATCGCAGTTTGGCGTCTGCATCAAGTGCTATGGCCGCGATCTCGCGAACCAGGCCGAAGTCGAAGTCGGCGAGGCGGTCGGCGTCATCGCCGCGCAGTCCATCGGCGAACCGGGCACGCAGCTCACGATGCGTACGTTCCACTCCGGCGGCGTCGCCGGCGGCGATATCACGCAGGGCCTTCCGCGCGTCGAGGAACTTTTCGAGGCGCGCAAACCGAAAGGCCATGCCATCATCGCCGAGATCGAAGGCACGGCCGAAGTCGAGGACACGGGCAAGGGTCTCAGCAAGGTCACGATCCATCCGTCCGAAGGCGATGCGCGCGAGTATGCGATCCCGTTCGGCGCGCGTATGGCTGTGAAGGACGGCCAGCACCTCATGCCGGGCGACAAGCTCACGGAGGGCTCCGTCAATCCGCATGACCTCCTGCGCGTCTGCGGCCTGCAGGCCACGCAGCGCTACCTCGTCTACGAAGTGCAGAAAGTCTACAAGACGCAGGGCGTTGAGATCAACGACAAGCACATCGAAGTCATGGTGCGCCAGATGCTCCGCAAGGTCAAGATCGAGGAATCCGGCAGCACGGATTTCCTGCCGGGCGAATACATCGACATCAATCAGTTCGAAGCGACGAACACGAAGGCCATCGAGGAAGGCGGCGAGCCCGCCGTGGCAAAGCCAATCCTCCTTGGCATCACGAAAGCCTCGCTCGCAACGGATTCGTTCCTGTCGGCCGCTTCGTTCCAGGAGACGACGCGCGTCCTCACGGACGCCGCCATCAAGGGCAAAGTCGATCCACTCGTCGGCCTGAAGGAGAATGTCATCATCGGCAAGCTCATCCCGGCTGGCACGGGCATGAGCCGCTACCACGACCTCGAGATCGTCGACGCCGAGGGCAACGAGCTCACGGGCGAACCGCCGAAAGAGGAAGCGGAAGAAGAAGAATACGCGCCGACGGAGTTCTGACATAGAACCGCCGGATTTATCCAGAGAAAGAAACGAGGCTGTGCAGCCAACGGTTTTAAGCCGCTGGCGCACAGCCTCGTTTTTCTTGTGCGATGAATGCGCGATGGTCAGAAACGGTCGCGTTACGGAAGTAATCGAATGCAATAAAAAACAGCTGCACATGATGTGCAGCTGCTTATGATTTCGTATGGTGGAGACAAGGAGGATCGAACTCCTGACCTCTTGCATGCCATGCAAGCGCTCTCCCAGCTGAGCTATGCCCCCGTCAATTCTTGACGACAGAAGCTATTATAGCGGAGACATGGCAGATTGTCAAGAAAAATTTTTGCAGGAATTTGCGTGGGCGATGGCGAATATTTTCTACAAAGTATTGAGGAGGTGATGATGATGGGACTGAAGAAGAAAGCGGTCAAGAAGCTCGTGAAGCACGCGGCAAAAATTGCGGCGAAGAAAGCAGCGAAGAAAGCGGCAAAGCAACTGCGCGCGAAGATGTGAAAGCGAAATATTTGCCTCCCCCATGGGGAAGGTGCCCCGAAGGGGCGGAGAGGGTAGCGATGGCATGAGTTCTGACTCAAACGTCGCTACCCTTTCTGTCTCACTAGCGTTTGACAGCTCCCCAGAGGGGAGGAAGCTGCTGAAAAAAGTCTCTTTTCGTGGTGGCAGGAATCTTTGTATACGTTGTAGAATAGAAAAGATTGCACGATCCTCGTCGCCTGTGACAAGCAGGGCGAAAAAGAAGGATACGGCAGAGTCATCAAAGTGCTCGGCACATTCGATTATCCGATCGACCGCGCGGACAAAGATTTGACGTACTCGTAACGCGAGGCGAAAAAAGAACTCCAGGCCGTCTGGGATCTCGCAGCAAAGCCGAAACCGCTCAAAGGCGCGTCGTCAGCAACGGCAAAATCGGTGAAACGCTGATAAAGGTCAACCATCGACGCGAAAGCGTTGACACTCTTTTGCGTTCTTTCTATAATGAAACCAATGCAAAGGGGTGTCTTTATGTTCCGAGATCTCGCAAGATGTACGGCGCGGCTGAAAGGCGCGCGCTACGATGGCGCGGTCATCGCGGCGGCAACATGGTCGCGTCAGGGAAACGGCGCGGCGCTGGAAGCGGACACGATGCCGACGATTCTTCTTGACTGCCATCGCATGATACGCGTGCAGGCGACTGACACGAGCGGCACGCTGACGCTCACGATGCTGCTCGGGAGAAAAGCGCCAAGCGTGCGTGAAGCGGATCATGGCGTATTACAATTGACTGCAGAAGCAGACGGCGTGGAACAGGGTGACGTGCGATTGATGTTCACGGCGGACGAAGTTCGCTCGTTCGTGCACGATGTCGATGATACGAATCCGTTGCATGAGGGAACGAGGCCGCTTGTGCCGGGGTTGCTGATGATGGAGACGCTATTGAAACGTTTGGATGATTGCAAGAAACTGTCGATGAAATTTACGACACCGACGTTTGTTGGGCAAGAGGTAGAAATTACCTTCGCAGGAGGCAGTCGTGCTGGAAGATAAGGCGTACCTTCGCCACCCTCTCCACCGCTACGCGGTCCCCCTCCCCCAAGGGGGGAGGCTAAAGTACCAGAGCCGCGTTTTTGTTGCAGGAGCTTTGAGAACTCCAATCGCCTTGCGCCGCGGCGGTCTCTCTCGCGTTCGCCCGGAATTCTTCGGTGCGGCAGTCGTGCGGGAATTATTACGGCGTTCACAGATGAACGCAAGTGACCTCGATGCCATCTTCGCAGGCAACGCTGTCGGCACGGGCGGCAATATTGCGCGGCTCATGAGCCTCTATGCAGGCGTGCCGCAAAGCGTGCCTGCTGTGACGATCGATATGCAATGCGCGTCGGCAGCGGTTTCTATATCGCTTGCTTTCGCGAAAATTGCGGCGGGGCAGGCGGACTGCATCGTCGCGGGCGGCATGGAGAGTGTTTCTCTGCAACCGCTTCGGACGTATGCTGAGGGCGACGCGCGACGCGAAGCTCTTGCTGCGACGGATGGAAGTTACTACACGGCGCAATTCTCGCCCGATGACTTGCACGCGGATGCGATGCTCAGAGGCGCCGAGCGCATCATGGAACAGGAATGCGTCACGCGGGCGGAGCTTGATCGTTGGGTGTTACGGAGTCATCAACTTGCGGCACAGGCACAGCGCGACGGCGTGTTCCGCGATTGGATGCTACCGCTCGATGGAACGACGTTCCATGAAGAAGCGGACGATGAACTTGCACACGCATTGCGCCTTGCCCGTTGTACGAAGGATGAGGGCATCAAGCCGCGTATGTCGCAACGACTGCTCGACCGTATGCCGTTATTGTTCGGTGAAGGAACGCTCCTCACGGCGGCGAATGCCTGCCGCACGAATGACGGCGCGGCGTTCCTGCTGCTGGCCTCGGAAGCATTCGTGCGGTCGCATCACCTCACGCCGCTGATGGAAATTCTTGCAACAGCGGCGATGGGCGTACATCCTGCCGAAAGCCCGCGCGGCGCACAGGCGACGGCGGACAAATTGCTTCAGCAGCAACATCTTGACTGGAGCGACCTTGCGGCCATCGAGTTCAATGAAGCCTTCGCCGTCATCGACGTCTTGTTCGAGCGCTCGCATCCGGACCTCGTCGCACGCTACAACCAGCACGGCGGGGCCCTCGCCTACGGCCATCCCTACGGTGCATCGGGCGCGATCCTCGCGATCCAGCTGCTTGCCGCGCTCCAGAAAACAAATGGAGGATATGGCATCTTGTCCATTGCAGGTGCAGGTGGACTTGGTGAGGCCATTCTTTTTAGGCGATGAGACGATGAAAGGAAGAATACAGCAGCCTCTCCCTCAGGGAGCAAGTCATCAAAGGTAAGAAAGAGACACGAGCCCAAAAGCCTTCCCCTCAGGGGAAGGGGGACCGCGTAGCGGTGGAAAGTGTCCCCTGTACGTTGCATGAATTCGTACGGCGTAGCTTTTCGCGGGTGCGCGTACGAAACGTTTGGGGTGTCTGCGCGCACCGGCGATGTCAAACGGTCTACGAAACCAGAGTCCGTGCAAGCGACCCTTTCCGCCTCGCAAGCTCGGCACCTTCCCCTGAGGGGAAGGCTTTTGTTTGAGTTCTACCACTGCTTAATGACATTGCCCCCAGAGTGCGAGGCGTAGTAAGGAGAACCGCATGAACTATTTCGATTTGCTCGTCCAACAAACAGAAACGCATCCCGACAAATTGTTCTTTGTGATGGACGATCACGCATTCACATACGAAAAATTTTTGAAGCTCACGGCGAGTGTCTTTCGTTCCGCGAAAGAAACGGACGTGCAGCCCGGCGATGATGTCCTTCTTTTTGCAAACAACGCCGTCCTCCAGCTCGCCGGCTTCCTCGCGCTCCAGCATCTCGGCGCGCGTCCCATCCTCGTCCACAAGGACATGGGGCCGCGGGAGGTTGCGGATGTGCAGGCGGTCAATGATCTGCAGGGCTTTGCCGAGGTGCAGGCAAGCACGGTTCGCTTCACGCCGACGCATTTGCCGCAGCAGGCGCATGCGGAGCCCGACATCCTCGGTGTCTTGAGCTCGGGGTCGACGGGCACGCCGAAGGTGCTGTATCGTACGTATGACAGCTGGGCGGGCTTTTTTCCGACGCAGAATGAGATTTTTGCCGTCGCCGACGATACCGTGATGTTCCTGCACGGCTCGCTGTCGTTTACGGGCAACATGAATTCGTTGCTGTCCGTGCTGTACGCAGGCGGCACGATCGTCACGAGTGACCATCTGCGCTGCAAAATCTGGGCGCAACTCATGATAGAGTATCACGTGAATTGCATCTATATGATCCCGACGAAACTCGTTCTGCTCGCCGAGGCGATGAACGGACGGCAGGCATTCCCCGAGGTCTGCACGATGTTCACGGGCTCGCAGCTTTTGACGCCGCCGATGATCGAAGACCTCATGAACATCTTGCCGAATGCGCAGATTATCCTGTACTACGGCGCAAGCGAACTCAATTACATCACGTACGCCATCGTCGACAGCCCCTATCGCCCGCCAGAAAATCTCGGCCGGCCGTTCCCGGGCATCGAGATTTCCATCCAGGACGGTCTCATTTATGTGGACACGAAGTACCACGTCAGCGGCGCGCAGGTCCCGTTCAGCGTTCGCGACACGGGCAGCATCAATGAAAAGGGCGAGCTCATCTTCGGCGGGCGCAAGGGCGCGTTCGTCAACCGCGGCGGCGTGAAGTTGAACTTGCTCAAAATGGAGACGGAGCTCCAGAGCCTCGCAGGCGTCCGCGAAGCCGTTGCGCTGCGCACGAAAGACGAATTGCGTGGTGAGGGCGTGGTCGCGTTCGTCGTGAAGGAGGAAGCGGCGACCGAAGAGGACGTGCGGCGGACGATCCGCCATGCGCTCGCGGCAGCCGAAATGCCGGACAAGCTCATATTCGTCGCGGAGATCCCGCTCAACGATTGCGGAAAGCCCGATCAAGATGCCTTGCAGAAGCTGCTCGCGTGAAGATTTTCTTGTATACATCAACAAGAGTCGTCAAGACGTTGAAACTTTAGCGAAATAAAGGTATAATAGGGCCAGTTGTTTTCCGCCGACGGTTCTTTTGGCGGAACGCGACAAGGGAATATGCGTCCGGGAGGTCGCGTATTTTCACAGCCGTGCTTTCAGAATGATAGGGAGGAACCACTATGAACATGAAGAAACTTCTGGCCCTCGGCGCGACGCTCGTCTTTGCGGCGGCGGCTTTCACGGGATGCGGCGGACAGCAGGCAGCATCGTCGGGGAGCGGCTCAGGCGACAAGATCGTCGTCGGCCTCGATGACAATTTCCCACCGATGGGCTTCAAAGATGAGAACAACGAGATCGTCGGCTTCGACATCGATCTCGCAAAAGAAGCGACGAAGCGCCTCGGCCGCGAGGTCGAGTTCAAGGCCATCGATTGGTCGAGCAAGGAGGCCGAGCTCAAGAGCGGCCGCGTCAATGTGCTCTGGAACGGCCTCGACATCACGGACAAGCGCAAGGAAAACATGCTGTTCTCCGATCCGTACATGGACAACCGCCAGATCATCTTCGTGAAGAAGGGCGTCACGGACATCAAGGATGAGCAGAGCCTCGCAGGCAAGGCCGTCGGCACGCAGAGCGCGAGCACGGCGGAAGAGTATATCGACGGCTCGGAGTTCTTCAAGAGCAAGACGAAAGAGGTCAAGAAGTATTCCGACTTCGTCTCGGCGTTCATGGATCTCGAGAACGGCCGCGTCGATGCGGTCATCGGCGATGAGATCGTCGGTCGCTACTACATGAGCAAGCATCCGGACACGATCGACGCCGTTGACGTCGCCGTCGGCCCCGTGAGCCAGTTCGGCATCGCGTTCGCGAAGGACAACCAGAAGCTCCGCGACGACGTGCAGAAAGTGCTTGACGAGATGGTGAAAGACGGCACCGTCGCGAAGATTTCCGAAAAATGGTTCGGCAAGGACATCACGCTGAAGAAGTAAAAGAAAATAGAGATTGATACACAAAAATGAGGGCGGTTGCAGCCGGAGGCGGTTGCAATCGCCCTTGTTTCATGTTTGTGATTTCGTTGTTACTTCAGCACTACGAGCTCGTATTCCCGCGAGCCCATGCCGAGCTTTTCGGCGTGTTGGAGCGTCTCTTTCCATTTGACGTTCGGGTTCGAGTCGAGGAAGTGGTCGTGGTGATAGTGCCAGTCCGGCTTTGCGAGGTTGTCGGCGAGCTGGCTGTTTGGCAGCGGTTCGGCCTTCATGCAGGCGTCGACGCTGGCCTGGTCGAGCGCGACGGGATCGAACGAGGCGAACATGCCGATGTTCGGAAGGATCGGCGCGTCGTTTTCGCCGTGGCAGTCGCAGTTCGGCGAGATGTCGCGCGCGATGTTGATGTGGAAGCACGGGCGGCCGTCGACGACAGCCCAGGCGTACTCGGCCATCTTGCGGTCGAGCTGGTCATTCGCGTCCCACGTTGCGTTGCTGATGGCATCGAAGCCGCAGGCACCGATGCAACGGCCACAGCCTTTGCAGATATCCTCGTGGATGTGCGCCTTGTTATTTTCGTACGTGATGGCGTTCGAGCCGCATTCTTTCGCGCACTTGCGGCAGCCTTTGCAGAGATCTTCATTCACGACGCATTTGCCGGACGAATGCTGCTCCATCTTGCCGGCGCGGCTGCCACAGCCCATGCCGATGTTCTTCAGCGCACCGCCGAAGCCCGTGGCCTCGTGGCCTTTGAAATGCGCGAGGCTGATGAAGACATCGGCATCCATGATGGCGCGGCCGATCTTCGCATTCTGCACGTATTCGCCGCCCCGCACGGGGACTTCGATGTCGTCCGTGCCTTTGAGGCCGTCGGCGATGATGACCTGGCAGCCCGTGGAGATCGGGTTGAAGCCGTTGAGGTTCGCGCAGTCCATGTGCTCGAGCGCGTGCTTGCGGCTGCCGGGGTACAGCGTGTTGCAGTCCGTGAGGAACGGGCGGCCGCCTTGCTCCTTCACGATGTCGGCGACGCATTTCGCATACTGCGGGCGCAGGTACGCGAGGTTGCCGAGCTCGCCGAAATGCATCTTGATGGCGACGAACTTGTTCTCCATGTCGATGTTCTTGATGCCGGCCGCGAGGCAGAGGCGGCGCAGCTTTTCCGTGATGCTCGTGCCGACGGGACAACGGAAATCCGTGAAATAGACTTTCGATTTGCTCATGATGTTCCTCCTACCAAAGAACGTGATTTCTTCAAATAGTATACCATTTTTTCGCATTCACCGCATGAAAAATACATCGTTGCAATCCATTTCTTGGGATGTCCACAAATTAAGGACAAAACATGGAAGAGATCGTCTCATAGTGTGCACTCTGTGGACTGTCCATTTTCTATGGACAAAAATGCAAAATCATGCTTGAAAAACGTGCACTGCTCGTGTATACTAGTTTCTGTTATGATTTTATGGAAGGATTCTGAAAGAATCTGACATCGTTAGGAGTTGTTTTCATGCTGAAAAAAATTGGTCAGAAGTACCAGGAGACGGCGCTGATCAAGCTCATCGCCGTCGGCCTCGTGCTCGGCATCCTGCTCGCGGTCACGATGCCGCAGGCCGTGCCTGCCGTGTCGATCCTCGGCGATCTCTTCGTCAAGGCCTTGAAGGGCGTTGCACCGATCCTCGTCTTCGTGCTCGTCATGAACGCGATGGCGCAGAAGAATGCAGACGCGAGCGCGTCGATGAAGCCGATCGTGAAGCTCTACATCTTCGCGACGTTCTTCGCCTCGCTCGTCGCTGTCGCGTACTCGTTTGCGTTCCCGACGACACTGCACCTCGCCGTCCCGCCCGACGCGAAAGTCGTGCCGCCGTCCGGCATCACGGAAGTCCTGCACAACCTCATCCTCAGCGTCGTCGATAATCCGATCCATGCGCTCGCGAGTGCGAACTACATCGGCATCCTCGCATGGGCGGTCGTCTGCGGCATTGCGCTGCATTCCGCCGGCGATCAGACGAAGGCCGTGCTGAATGACCTCGCGAAAATGGTCACGAAAGTCGTGCAGTGGGTCATCCGTTTCGCACCGTTCGGCATCTTCGGCCTCGTGGCGAACGCCATCGGCACGGCCGGCCTCGGTGCACTCATCGGCTACGCGCAGCTGCTCGCCGTGTTGCTCGGCGCGTTCTTCACGGTTGCGCTCATCATGAACCCGATCATCGTCTACAGCCAGATCCATCGCAATCCGTATCCGCTCGTCTGGACGACGCTGAAGGAAAGCGGCCTCTACGCGTTCTTCACGCGCAGCTCCGCCGCGAACATCCCGGTGAATCTCAGCCTTTGCGAGCGCTTGCACCTCGACAAAGATACGTATTCCATTTCCATCCCGCTCGGCGCGACGATCAACATGAGCGGCGCAGCCATCACGATCGCCGTGCTGTCGCTCGCGGCGGCGACGACGCTCGGCATCACGGTCGATCTGCCGACGGCGCTCTTACTCTGCATCGTCGCGACGGTCGGCGCATGCGGCGCTTCGGGCGTCGCGGGCGGCTCGCTGCTCCTCATCCCGGTTGCTTGCGCGTCGTTCGGTATCGGCAATGACATCGCCATGCAGGTCGTCGGCGTCGGCTTCATCATCGGCGTGCTGCAGGATTCCTGCGAGACGGCACTGAATAGCTCGACAGACGTGCTGTTCACGGCGACGGCGGAATTTGCCGCGAAAGCGAAAGAAGGCACGCTGAAGGCCGAAGACCTCGTGCCAGAGCATAAGTAAGCTGCTTTTTTGAAACAAGAACTCGTGCTATACTGTCTGTGTAGCACGAGTTTTTTGACGAAAGGAATCACATGGACGGATACAAGAAATCGAATCTTACGACGCTCTGCTATCTTGAGCGCGACGGGAAATATCTCATGATGCACCGCGTGAAGAAGGCGCACGACATCAATCACGACAAGTGGGTTGGCGTCGGCGGGCATTTCGAGCCGGACGAGAGCCCAGAGGAATGTTTGTTGCGCGAGGTGAAAGAGGAGACGGGCGTCACGCTTACGCGCTGGCGGCTGCGCGGCATCATCACGTTCGAATCCGACGCGTGGCAGACGGAGTATATGTTCCTCTACACGGCCGACCGCTGGGACGGCGAGATCGCCGGCCGCGACGTCTGTGACGAAGGCACGCTTGCCTGGGTCGAGAAAGCGCTCGTGAAGGAGCTGCCGATCTGGGAGGGCGACAAGATATTCTTCCAGCTTATGGAAAAAGAAACGCGCCCCGCGTTCTCGTTGAAACTGCGTTACGTTGGCGAAAAGCTCGTCGAAAAAGTGCTTGACGGCAAAGCGCTTTGATGGTGGATTCAGGCATTCATCAACGTTGTATATGACGTTTGACAGGGAGGCGTCGCCATATAGTTGATGGTTACAGCGCGTGATATGGTTTACATGTATACATGTATAATCTTTGCATTTCATCATCGTGCGACGTATAATAGTCCACAGACACGGCAATGGCGCCGTTTATGGAGGGACTTGCTATGGATACGCATGCTTTATCAGTCGCACGGGTCAAGATCATCGCTCTGAGCCGCATCCGCCAGATCGAGGACGATTACCATCGAGCCCCTCTCGGTTACCGCCGCGATACGGACGAGTATTGCGCAGCGATGTACGACATCATCGACACGATGCCAGAAGCGCGCCTGACGGATGTCGTCACGGAAATCTACCATGGCTATGCCGAGGTCGGTATGGCGGAGGAAAGCTACACAGCCGACTCGCTCATGACGCTTGCGCTCGCGATTTATCAGGACGAGATCGGCGAGCAGACGATTTACGACATCGGTTGGGACAAGTTCGTTGAAGACTTCTTCCGCACGGCATCGGCGTGAGAGCATTATCACTTGGGACAAGCAAGCAGGGAATCTGGGAAACGGATTCCCTGCTTTTTCGTGTGCGGAGAACGGCAAAAAAATACCCGCGCAACGAGCGCGGGCGAAATATCAGGGGATTTGGAGGAAATAGGGGTATCACAGCTGGAAAGAGGACATCAAGCGAATGGGTTCTCGGACGGGTAGCGGACGCCTTTCGGCTGGTTGTAGGAGATGTCCTCGACGCCGAGCTGGCGCAGGATGTCGAAGATCGTCTTGCCGAAGTGGCCGAAGGCGACGGCGCCGTGATGCGGGAAGCGCTTCTCAATGAGCACGTGGCGGTAGAAGCGGCCCATCTCGGGGATCGCGAAGATGCCGATGCCGCCAAAGGAATTCGTCGCGGCCGGCAGGACTTCGCCCTCGGCGATGTAGGCGCGGAGCTTGCCGTCCGCCGTGCTCTGCAGGCGGTAGAACGTGATGTCGCCGGCCGCGATGTCGCCTTCGAGCGTGCCGCGCGTGATGTCCGGCGTATTGCCGTTCTCGAGCAGGCGGTTCTGGATGAGCTGGTACTTCACGCCGCCCTTCTTGAGCTTGCAGAGCGGCGTGTTGCCGCAGTGGAAGCCCATGAACGTGTCTTCGAGCGTGTAGGATTTCGTGCCTTTGATGTTTTCATCGAACAGATCGCGCGGCACGGAGTTGTTGATGTCAAGGAGCGTCACAGCGTCGCCGGAGACGCAGAGGCCGATGTACTCCGAGAGCGCGCCATAGATGTCGACTTCGCAGGCGACGGGGATGCCACGCGAGACGAGGCGGCTGTTCACATAGCACGGCTCGAAGCCGAACTCGCTCGGGAAGGCCGGCCAGCATTTGTTCGCGAAGGCGACATATTTGCGTGCGCCTTTGTGCGCTTCCATCCAGTCGAGCAGCGTGAGTTCATACTGCGCCATGCGCGGCAGGAGATCGGGATACGGATTGCCTTCCTTGCCGAGCTCTTTTGCCATGTCTTCCACGACGCTCGGGATGCGAGCGTCATCTTTATGTGCGCGGTACGAGACGAGCAGGTCGAGCTCGGAGTTTTCCTCGATCTCGACGCCAAGGTCGTAGAGCGGGGCGATCGGCGCGTTGCACGCGAAGAAATCCTGCGGGCGCGGGCCGAATGTGATGATCTTGAGTCCCTGCAGGCCGAGCAGCGTGCGCGCGATCGGCTGGAACTCCGCGATCATGTCCGCGAGTTCTGCCGCCGTGCCGACCGGGTACTCCGGGATGAACGCCTTGAGGTGGCGCAGGCCGAGGTTGTACGAGCAGTTCAGCATGCCGCAATAGGCATCGCCGCGCCCATTGATGAGGTTCTTTCCTGTTTCCTCAGCGGCGGCGACGTACATGACCGGGCCGTCGAAATATTTCGCGACGAGCGTCTCCGGCGTCTCGGGGCCGAAGTTGCCGAGGAAGACGACGAGCGCGTTGCAGCCGGCGTCTTTCGCTTCCTGCACGGCGGCGAGCATATCCGCCTCATTTTCGACGGTCTTCTGAACTTCATAGAGGTCGCCGTATTTTTTGTAGGCTTCGACGATCGCTTTGCGGCGGTTTTCCGACAGCGAGATGATGAAGCAGTCGCGGCTCACGGAGAGGATACCGCATTTGACTTCGGGGAGGTTGCTCATAGACATTTCGAAATACACTCCTTTGATGTGCCTGTGCGATTGGATGCGTGCGTGTGCACGCTTGATTGATTAGAGAATAGCACGCGTTTGCACGCATGTCAAGCAGATTTTTATCGAAAAAATTGATTTCCCCAAAATTCACGACTTCTTTGCGAAAAACATCAAATAATTGTAACAGAAAACGTGAAAATAAAAATATTTTTTGCGTAAAATTTCTTGTTGACGCGCACTTCAACGTGTGCTATATTAGAGCCAATCAAGCGCGTGCTTGAGCACGCAATAACGATAGCGTTCATGGCACGCATCCACAGGAGAGCAGATGGAGGAACCGTATGAAGTACTTGATTGGTGTCGATCTCGGCACATCGGCGACGAAAACCGTCTTATTTGATGAAGCGGGGCAGGTCATCACATCGGCCGCGCAAGAATATCCGCTGTTGCAGCCGGAAAATGGCTGGGCTGAGCAGGACCCGCACGACTGGCGCGATGCGACGACCGCGACGATCCGCGCCGTCGTCAAAACGTCCGGCGTGGCGGCTGCCGACATCAAGGGCATCGGCATCTCGGGTCAGATGCACGGTCTCGTGATGCTCGACGAAAAAGATGAAGTCATCCGCCCGTCCATCATCTGGTGCGACCAGCGCACGGGCGAGGAATGCAAGGAGATCACGGAGCGCGTCGGCCTCGACCGCCTCATGGCCATCACGGCAAACCCGGCGCTCACGGGCTTCACGGCGTCGAAAATCCTCTGGGTGCGCAATCACGAGCCGAAAAATTACGCGCGCTGCCGTCACATCCTGCTGCCGAAAGATTACGTCCGCTTTACGATGACGGGCGTCTTCGCGACAGATGTCTCGGACGCGAGCGGCATGCAGCTCCTTGACATCCCGAAGCGCGCGTGGTCGCAGGAAGTGCTCGATAAGCTCGACATCCCGCGCGAATGGCTGCCGGAGGTCTACGAATCGCCGGAGGTCACGGGCCATCTCACGAAAGCATTTGCGGAGGCGACCGGCCTCACGGAAGAGACGGTCGTCGTCGGCGGCGCGGGCGACAATGCAGCGGCGGCGGTCGGCACGGGCGTCGTGCGCGAGGGACGCGCGTTCACGACGATCGGCACGAGCGGCGTCGTCTTCGCCCACATGAATGCGCCGCACATCGACACGAAAGGCCGCGTGCACACCTTCTGCTGCGCCGTGCCGGGCGCGTGGCACGTCATGGGCGTCACGCAGGCGGCTGGCCTGTCGCTGCGGTGGTTCCGCGACAACCTCGCGGAGTGCTACAAGCGCCGCGAAAAAGAAACGGGCATCGACGCCTACGCGTTTATGAATCACGATGTGGCGGAGGTGCCGCGCGGCAGCCGTCGCCTCATCTATCTGCCGTATCTCATGGGCGAGCGCACGCCGCACCTCGATCCCGATTGCCGCGGCGTGTTCTTCGGCCTCTCGGCCATCCACACGAAGCAGGATATGATGCGCGCTGTCATGGAGGGCGTGAGCTATTCGCTCTGCGACTGCCAGGAGATCCTCCGGGAGATGCAGGTGAATACGAAAGCGATGATGGCCTGCGGCGGCGGTGCGCGGAGCGAGGTCTGGCGCCAGATGCTCGCCGACATGTACGGCTGCCCCGTGCAGACGATCCGCGCGAAGGAAGGCCCGGCGCTCGGCGCTGCCATCCTCGCCGGCGTCGGCGCGGGCGTGTTCCCCGACGTCGTCACGGCGTGCGAGCGCCTCATCGAGCCCGACGCCGTCTGCCGTCCTGATGCGGCCGCGCACGCCTATTATGAAAAAGGCCACAAGCTGTATCAGAAGCTCTATGCTTCGCTGAAAGACAGTTTTCAAGACCTCGCGGCGCTTTGAAGCGCGGCGGTTCAAACGTTCTGAAGATAGAAAGGATGGAACATCATGGTCACTGCAAACACGATGGAAGACCCCGCTGCGCACAAGAAGAGCGCAGCTCGCATCCGTGCGTTCATTTATTTTGCGGCTGGCATGGCCGGCCTGCTCTTTGGCCTCGACCAGGGCGTCATCTCCGGCGCGCTGCCTTTCATCAGCAAAGAGTGGAATCTTGACAGCGTCGCACAGGAATGGGTCGTGAGCTCGATGATGGTCGGCGCGGCGACGGGCGCGATCGTTGCCTCGTATCTCGCGCGCGGCATCGGCCGCAAGAAGAGCCTCATGGCAGGCGCGACGCTCTTCATCATCGGCTGCCTCGGCTCCGGCCTCTCGACGGGCGCGTCCATGCTCATCGGCTTCCGCCTGATCCTCGGCCTCTCCATCGGCATCGCCTCGTATACGGCGCCGCTCTATCTCGCGGAAATGTCGGACAAGGATTCACGCGGCAAAGTCATCTCGGGCTATCAGCTCATGGTCACGGTCGGCATCCTGCTCGCGTTCCTCTCCGATACGTATTTCAGCTACTCCGGCTCGTGGCGCTCGATGCTCTCGATCATCGCCATCCCGGGCTTCGTGCTCATCCTCACGGTCTTCACGCTGCCGGACAGCCCGCGCTGGCTCGCGACGAAAGGCCGCTTCGAGGAAGCGGGCAGCGTCCTGAACATGCTCCATGAAAAAGCGGAGACGGCGGAAGAAGAGCTCGCGGAAATCAAGGAAACGCTCAAAGTCAAGCAGGCGGGCTGGCAGCTTTTCAAGGCGAACAAAAATGTGCGCCGCGCCGTGTTCCTCGGCGTGCTCCTGCAGGCCATGCAGCAGTTCACGGGCTTCAATGTCATCATGTACTATTCGCCGAAGATCCTCGGCCTCGCGGGCTTCTCGAGCACGGAAGACCAGATGATCGGCACGGTCATCAATGGCCTCGTCTTCACGCTCGCCACGTTCATCGCCATCGGCATGGTCGACAAGTCCGGCCGCAAGCCCGCGCTGAAGATCGGTTTCGCTGTCATGGCAGTCTCCATGGCCGTCGTCGGCGTCTGCATGACGATGCTCGAAAGCGGGAACGCCCCGGCCTTCGTCCCGTATCTCGCTGCCATCATGACGATGGTGATGATTGCAGGCTTTGCCATGAGTGCCGGCCCGATCGTCTGGGTGCTCTGCTCGGAAATCCAGCCGCTGAAGTCCCGTGAATTCGGCGTTGCCTGCTCGACGATGACGAACTGGATCACGTGCGCGATCGTCGGCGCGACATTCCTCTCGCTCATCGACACGCTCGGCTCGGCGCATACGTTCTGGCTCTATGCCGGCCTCAATGCACTCTTCATCTTCCTGACGTTCGCCTATGTTCCGGAGACGAAGAATGTCTCGCTGGAAGAAATCGAAAAGAACCTCATGTCCGGCAAAAAGCTCCGTGACATCGGCTGCTGAAATGATTATCTGTAGAAATCATCAACTGGAGGACTTATCATGTTGACTGTCAATGATCCACAATTCCGTCCCTACGGGCGCGTGCTGAAACTCGACCTCGCGGCGTTCGAGGCGGCAATCAAAAAGGTGGAACTTCCAAAAGACGGCACGATGTACGAGCCGTCGACGCCGGCGTTCGAGGCGCTGCCGCTGTTCACGGAACTTCAGGATAAAATTTTTGGCGAGCTCCCCATCGAGTTCGGCCATTGCAGCGGCCGCAATCACAAGCTGAATGCCGTCGAGTATCATCGCTCGTCGGAAGTCGACATCGCGGCGACGGACCTTTATCTCATGCTCGGCAAACAGCAGGACATCGATCCTGCGACATTCCACTATGAGACGAAGCGCATCGAGACGTTCTTCGTGCCGGCGGGCACGGCCGTCGAGCTCTACGCGACGACGCTCCACTTCGCGCCGTGCAGTGCTGGTCCGGACGCGGAGTTTCGCTGCGGCGTCGTGCTGCCGCGCGGGACGAACGTGCCGCTCGTGAACATGAAGCGCGGCACGGGCGAAGACCGGTTGCTGTTCGCGAATAACAAATGGCTCATCGCGCACGCAGAGAGCGGCCTCGAAAAAGACGGTGCATTCGTCGGCCTCGTCGGAGATAATCTGACGCTCTGACGCGAGCACATTCCTTTACCTTTTTCCGCGAATCTGGTACAATGCGTGCAGAGAAACATCGGGCGGGAAGAGGGATGCATGATGGTGACGATGAAGAAGATTGCGGAGCTTTGCGGCGTGTCGCGCGGCACGGTCGACCGCGTGCTGCATGGGCGCGGGCGCGTGAGCGAGGAGACGGCGGCGAATATCCGCCGCGTCGCGCAGGAGCTCGGCTACGAGCCGAATCCGGCGGCGAAAGCGCTCGCGGCGCGCAAGCATCAGCCGAAAGTCTGCGTCATCTTGCCGAGCGAGGGCAATGCGTTTTTCGATGATGTCATCCGCGGCCTGCGGACGGCGGCGGCCGAGTATCAGATCTACGGCCTTTCCATGGAACTCTTGACGATGAAGGGCTACGACCCGGAGCGGATGCTCACCCTGCTGGACAAGGCGGCGGACGCCGATGCCGTCCTCATCGACCCGATCGACGACGCGCGCATCCGTGAGCGCATCGACGCGTTCGTCGCGGCAGGCAAATTCGTCGTGACCGTCAATGGCGACTTGCCAGACTCCCGGCGCCACTGCTACGTCGGCAGCGACTATGAGAATGGCGGCGTCACGGCCTGCGCGCTCCTTGAAGCATTTACGCACGGCCATGCGGTCGTCGGCGTCGTGCTCGGCAGCCGGAGCATCAGCGGCCACCGCGCGCGGCTCGGGGGCTTCGAGCAGCGCATGGAGCGGTCGCCCGGCCTTTCCATCGCGGCGGTCGTCGAGAACGACGACGACGAGTTCACGTCGTTCGAGCGTACGAAGGCGATGCTGCAGACGCACCCGGACATCACGGCGCTCTTCCTTATCGCGGGCGGCGTCTATGGCGCCTGCCGTGCCGTCAAAGAGTTCGCCCCCGAACGGCGTCCGACCGTCATCGCGTTCGATAGCGTGCCGTCGACCGTCGAGATGATGAAGGAAGGCATCGTGCAGGCGATCCTCTATCAGCATCCGTATCGCCAGGGCCATCGCGCCATGGAGCTTGCCTTTGACAAGCTCGTGAACGGGCGGGAGCCGTACAAGGAAATGTACCTCTTGAACCACGAGATCCGATTGCTTGAAAACGTATGAGTTTTGCGGAGTTGCTGCAAGTTTGCGGCACCTCCGCTTTTTTGGATTTTGGACAAAAGATTCCTGCTATTTTTTTTGTGCTGCAGGAAGGATTTCCCAGTTTCATGAAGAATACAAGATATAATAGCAAAATTTCTGGACAACGAGGTCTGCACGAGAAACGATGGCTTTGGGGGATCCGGTCTTTTTGCGCACGGAGACATGGCAGATAAGGAGTGTTGGATATGAAATGGAAGAAAGGACTCGCGTGTCTGCTCGCGGCCGGGATGATGGCACTCGCCGCCGGATGCGGCGGCTCGGGCGGCAGCGGCTCGAAGACGATTGCGTTCGTCTCGCATGACGCGGTGGACAAGGATTTCACGGGCGCGCTGCACAAGGGCGTCGAAGCGCAAGGGCAAGCGCTTGGCTTCACGGTCGAGACGACGGATGCGAACATGGATGCGAATGCGCAGATCGACCAGATGAATGAGGTCATCGCGAAAAAACCGGCAGCCATCATCCTCCTGCCCGTCGAGGCGAATGCACTGACGCCGGCCGTCGAAAAGGCGAACAAGGCCGGCATCCCCGTCGTCATCACGAACCGCGACATCGCGGGCGGCGAGACGGCACAGGTGCATTCCGATGAGCAGCAGGCAGGGAAGCTCCAAGGCGAGTTCATGGCAAAGCATCTGCCGCAGGGGGCGAAGATCGTCTACTTCATGGGCGACAGCACGCAGGCCTCGGCGCGCGTCCGTTGGGAAGGCTTCAAGGCGGCCTGCCTCGACAAGCGCCCGGATGTCGAGCTCCTCGCCATGGCGGACGCCGGCTGGAGTCGTACGGAAGCGCTGAAGTATATGAAGCTCTGGATGCATCTCTTCCCGCAGATTGACGCGATCGTCTCCGGCAATGACGAGATGGCGATCGGCGGCATGCTGGCGATGAAAGAGGAAGGACGCTTCAACAGCAACGTGCTCGTCGGCGGCGTCGATGCCGGCGATGAAGCGGTGAAGTACGTGGCCTCCGGCGACATGAGCCAGACGATCAAGCAGGATGCGGACAATTCTACGAAGACGATCCTCGACGTCGTGCAGCAGATGGTGCAGGGCGGCCAGGTGACGGTCGATGAAAAAGTGCCGTTCATCGAGATCACGAAAGAGAACGTCGCGCAGTTCTTGAAATGAGCAGGAGGGGAGCCTTTTGAAAAATATCAGCGTCAAAATCAAAGTCCTGCTGCTCGCGGTCATCATGCTCGTCGTCACGTGCATCGTTGCGGCCGTCGGCATTTATTCGAATCATCAGTCGAAGCAGGCGACGGATGATATGTACAATCACAACCTCATGACGACGCAGTTCCTCAATGAGGCGACGGTGCAGCTGCGGACGATGGAGAGCGATGCCGACTATCTGCTGCTGCAAGATTTTTCGGTGGAAAACCAGAAGCTCTTGCTTGACGACATGATCAGCAAGGCAAAGACCATCCAGGGCGATGCGGACAAGATCAAGGAGATCGACGACGGCGAGCGTGCGCAGGAATCGCTTGCAAAGCTCGACCAGAACCTCAGCGAGTTCATTTCTTCCGCCGAGAGCGCGAAGAGCCTTTCCAATTCGCCAGAGGACAAGGCGAAGCTCATGAAGAGCCTCGGCGGCGTGAAGGAAATCAGCGCGCGCCTCTCGGAGCTCACGCCGGACAACATCCAGCAGGGCAAGCTGCATTTCGAGGAATCGAATGCCGTCTATGACCGCACGATCAAGATCTTCCTCGCGATCCTGCTCGTCGGCCTCGTCATCGGCGTCGTGGCGGCTCGCCAGATCGCGAAGGGCATCGCCGACCCGATCGAAGAGTCTGTCGGCCTCCTCAATGCGGTCGCGGACGGCGACCTCACGCAGGAACTGCCGCCCGACCTCGCGGAGCGCCGCGACGAAGTCGGCGAGATGATCGCAGCGCTCGAAAAGATGCAGGAATCGCTGCGTCATTTCCTCAAGGATGTCCACGAGGAAGCGGAGCGCAGCGTCGCGATGGTCGGCGAGGTGCAGAGCCTCGTCGGCACGCTGAACGACAGCACGCAGGATATGTCGGCTGTCACGGAAGAGATGGCGGCCGGCATGGAAGAAACGGCGGCCTCGACGTCGAACCTCGAAAACCTCAGCGACCAGATCAGCACGAGCGTGAAGGCGAACGCGGACGAAGCGCAGAAGAGCGAGGCGTACACGAATGAAGTCGCCGAGCGCGCGAGCAAGCTCAAGCAGGACATGGACGCGTCGAGCAAGCGCGCCTATGACGTCTATCACCAGACGAAAGGCTCCGTCGAGGAAGCCATCGAGGCGGCGAAGGTCGTCGATCACATCACGACGCTGACGAATGACATCACGGGCATCGCCGAGCAGACGAACCTCCTCGCGCTCAATGCGGCCATCGAGGCGGCGCGCGCCGGCGAGGCAGGCCGCGGCTTCTCCGTCGTCGCGGACGAAGTGCGCAAGCTCGCCGAGCAGAGCCAGCAGACGGCGGAAAAAATCCAGGCGCTCACGAGCAAGGTCACGGGCTCGGTCAACAATCTGTCCGAAGGCGCAAATGGCCTGCTGCAATTCATGGAAGAGAACGTCACGAAGGATTATGAGGCCATCTTGAAGACGGCCGACCAGTACCGCACGGATGCCGACTACCTGCGCGACTTCGCACGCAAGAGCAACACGGCGTCGCAGGCCATCGCTGGCGATGTCGACACGATGAACAATGCCATGACGCAGATCGCGAAAGCGACGCAGGAAGAAGCACAAGGCAATACGCAAGTGGCCGAGAAGGTCACGGACGTCGCCGACAAGGCAAACCAGATCCTCGACAAGGTCCGCCAGTCGCAAGAGGGCGCGGACAAGCTGAAGGAACAGGTCGCGAAGTTCAAGATTTGAGGCAGGTCCCATCAAAAAATTCGGCCGCGCGTGTTGACGCGCGGCCGTTTCGCGTTTATGATGGAACGGATTGGAAAAACACTCGGGCTGTCCGCTTGCGGACGAGCCCATTTTTCCGTGAGAAGAAAAAGAATCAATGCAGGAGAATGTTCATGAACACGTTATTCCGGGCGCTCGGCGAAGATGCGGCCGTACAGAAGATTCACGAGGCGTTTGCAAAGGACAGCGGCAGCACGTTCGTCTACGGCCTGTCGGGTTCGCAAAAGCACGCGGTCTATGCCTCTGCCTTTGAGGCGATGCCCCGGCCGACGGTCATCCTCGTCCACCATCGCGAGGCGCTCGACGGCTGGCGCGAAAATCTCTCGGCGCTGCTGCCGGGGACGACGGTGATCGAGCTGCCGGAAGTCGATGCGGCGGGCGAAGATATCCAGGCGAGTGCGCGGAGCCTCGAACGCTCGGCGCACCGCATGGACGTGCTCGGGCGGCTGCTGCGCGGCGAGCCGGTCGTCGTGCTCGCGACGATGGCGGCGGCCGCGACGAAAGGCATGTCGCGCACGGAGTTCGAGCGTCTGTCCCTGCGCCTCGGCACAGGCGATGTCATTCCCCGCGACAAGCTCCTCGGACGGCTCGTCGACCTCGGCTACCAGCACGTGGCGGAAGTCGAGACCATGGGGCAGTTCTCGGCGCGCGGCGGCATTGTCGACGTGTTCCCCATCAACCGCACGGCGCCGGTGCGCATCGAGTTTTTCGATGACGAGATCGATTCACTGCGCGAGTTCGATGTCGATACGAAGCGCTCGATCAAAAATATCGGCGCGCTGTCCGTGCTGCCGCTCGCGAAGACGGATGCAAAAGGGCGGCCGGCGCTGTTTTTGTCGTATCTCAAGGGCAAGGGCGTCGTGTTGTTCGACGAGCCAACGCGCCTGCGCGATGACCTGCGCACGATGGTGAAGGAAGATCCCGAAGTCAAGAAACATATTTTCGCTTGGGATGACATCCTCGCCGAGGCGCAGAAAAACAACGTGATTTTCTCGGCGCTGATGCTCCAGCAGGTGCATGGCGCGGAGCTCGACGCGACGATCAGCATCACGGTCACGTCCATGACGCCATTCCAGCGGCAGATGGATCTCTTGGCAAGCGAGCTTTCGCGCTATCTCGCGGCGAAAGAGCGCATCCTGATCCTCATGAGCACGCGTGAAAAGGCGAATGGTCTCCGGGAGCTCCTCGCAAAGCGCCGCCTGCCGTCGCGCGTCATCGAGGCCGGCGCGGAACTTCCGAAAAAAACGATCGCCATCCAGATGGGCGGCTTGCTCTCCGGCTTTGAGCTCGCGGCCGACCGCCTCGTCGTCATCACGGAGCAGGATGTCTTCGGCCATGTGAAGCGGCGCGTGCTCCAGGCGGCGCCCGACGGCGCGAAGATCACGCATTTTCGCGACATCAAGCCTGGCGACTACGTCGTGCATGTGAATCATGGCATCGGCAAGTACGTCGGCGTCGTGACGATGGACGTGCTCGGCAGGAAGCACGACTATATGCGCGTCAAGTTCGCAGGCGACGCCGTCATCAACGTGCCGACAGACCAAGTGCAGCTCCTGCAAAAATACATTGGCTCCGAGGGCGAGACGCCGCGCCTGTCGCATCTCGGCGGGCAGGAGTGGAAGCGCGCGAAAGCGCGGGCGAAGAAATCCGTCGAGGATATCGCAGCGAAGCTCATCGAGATCTACGCGAAGCGCAAGGACGCGACGGGTTTTGCCTTTTCGCCCGACGATGCGAGCCAGGAAGAATTCGAAGACGCGTTCCCATTCGAGGAGACGGCGGATCAGGCGAAAGCCATCCGCGAGATCAAGACGGACATGGAACAGCCGAAGCCCATGGATCGCCTGCTCTGCGGCGATGTCGGCTTCGGCAAGACCGAGGTCGCGATCCGCGCGGCGTACAAGGCCGTCATGGATGGCAAGCAGGTCGCCGTGCTCGTGCCGACGACCGTGCTCGCGCAGCAGCATTACAAGACATTCTCCGAGCGCTTCTTGAATTTCCTGCCGACCGTCGATGTCTTGAGCCGCTTCCGCACGGATCGCGAGCAGCGCGAGACGCTGGAAAAAGTCGCGCGCGGCGATGTGGACATCCTCATCGGCACGCATGCGATCCTCAATGCGAACAAGGTGCAATTCAAAAACCTCGGCCTCCTGATTGTCGATGAGGAGCAGCGCTTTGGCGTGAAGCAGAAGGACAAGATCCGCAGCCTCGCGGCCGGCATCGACGTGCTGACGCTCTCGGCGACGCCGATCCCGCGCACGCTCCATATGTCGCTCGTCGGCGCGCGTGACATGAGCATCATCGAGACGCCGCCCGCCGAGCGCGTGCCCGTGCAGACGTACGTCGTCGAAGCCGAGGGCGACGTGCTCGCGGGCGCAATCAAGCGCGAACTGCGGCGCGGCGGCCAAGTCTTTTTCGTCTACAATCGCGTCGCGACGATCGACAAGATGGCGATGCGCCTCCACGAGCTCGTGCCCGAGGCGCGCATCCTCGTCGGCCACGGCCAGATGGCCGAGGCGCAGCTCGAGCGCGTCATGATGGATTTCTACGAGGGCGAAGCCGACATCCTCTTGGCGACGAGCATCGTCGAGAATGGCCTCGATGTGCCGAATGCGAACACGATCATCGTCTACAATGCCGACCACTTCGGCCTGTCGCAGCTCTATCAGATGCGCGGCCGCGTCGGCCGCTCGCCGCGCATGGCATTCGCGTACTTCGTCTATCAGCCCGACAAGGTCATCACGGAGACGGCGGAGAAGCGCCTCGCGGCCATGAAGGAATTTGCCGAGCTCGGCGCGGGCTTCAAGATTGCCATGCGCGACCTCGAGATCCGCGGCGCGGGGAATCTGCTCGGCGCCGAGCAGCACGGCCACATCGCGAGCGTCGGCTTCGAGATGTACTGCAAGCTGCTCGAAGAAGCTGTCGATGCGTTGCAAAAGAAAAAGCCGACGAAGGTCAAGCCCGAGCCGACGATCCAGATTCCCATCGAGGCCTACATCGAGAGCGACTACATCCCCGATGCGCAGCACAAGCTCGAAATCTACCAGCGCATCGCGGCGCTGCGGAAAAATGAGGACATCCCCGTGTTCCTCGACGAGCTCATCGACCGCTTTGGCGAGCCGTCGCCCGGTGTGCTGCGCCTGCTCTCCATCACGCGCCTCAAGAACTTCGCGCGCGGCCTCGGCATCGCCAGCGTCGCGCAGAAACAGGCCGTGCTCGAAATCCAATTTTCGAAAGAGCCGACGTTCGAGATGGATGATCTCATGTGGCTCAAGGAACAATTTGGCGCTGGTCTGACGATTTTGCCGAAACAAGGGCTGTTGCGTTTCCGCCTGTCCCCGTCGTATGAAAAGAACATCACGAATTTCGCCACGCGCGTGCTGCTGGCACTCGGCGGCGACCATGCGGCGTTGACAGCAAAGCGGACGGATGTACTCACGGGCAAAGCACGTGAATTACACGAAGCGCACGAAAAAACAACGACATCGAAAAAACGCCGGGCACGGAAAGGAGCTTGACGCATGGAGAACAAAGAAGGCAAGGGCAGCATCACGGTCATTGGCCTCGGCCCCGGCTGCGCCGGCCTCATCACGCGCGAGGCGTGGGAGCTCATGGAGCAGGCGGAGGCGCTTGTGCTGCGCACGGCGATCCATCCGACGGTCGCGGCCGTGCGGGCGGCGGGCATCGCGTTCACGACGTACGATGGATTTTACGAATCAGCGCCCGATTTTGAGACGCTCTACCGCGCCATCGCGGACGATCTCGTTCAGCGTGCGACGCAGGGCGAGCATCTTGTCTATGCAGTCCCTGGCAGTCCGCTCGTTGCCGAGCGCACCGTGGTCTTGCTGCGCGAACGTGCAGCAACGCATGACGATGTCGCGTTCAGCATCCTGCCCGGCATGAGCTTTGTCGAAGTGCTCTACACGCGCCTTGGCATCGATCCTGTAGAGGGACTCACGATCCTCGACGCGGAAGATGTCGCGAAGCTTCATGCGCGTCCCTTCACGAACCTCGTCATCACGCAGGTCTACGACGCGTTCACGGCTTCGGACTGCAAGCTCGCGCTCATGGAGTTCTTGCCGGACGATGCGCCTGTGACATTCGTCCACAACCTTGCGCTCCCGGACGAGAGCGTGCGCGAGATCCCGCTTTTTGAGCTCGACCGGCAGCCGGACATCGACCATCTCACGACGCTCTTCGTGCCGCGCACCATGGAAAAATAACGATTTTTTCTTGATCTTGTCCCTTTTTTCACGAAAAGCCTTGATTTTTCTAGGGTTTCTTGCTATATTTTTGGAAGTAGACACGACGGCGCGTTTCCAAAGGGCGGCGCGTCAGAGAACAAAAACTCTAAGGAGGCTACGATTGTGAACAAATCGGAATTGGTAGCAAACGTCGCGGACAAATCAGGTCTCGGCAAGAAAGAGGCCGAGAAGGCCGTCCTCGCTGTCTTTGAAACCATCGCAGGCGCACTCAAAGAGGGCGACAAGGTGCAGGTCATCGGCTTCGGCACGTTCGAAGTCAAAGAGCGCGCAGAGCGCAAGGGCCGCAACCCGCGCACGAAAGAGGAAATCACCATCCCTGCTTCCAAGAACCCCGTGTTCAAGGCAGGCAAGGCACTGAAGGATTCTGTGAACGCTTAATTTCCATTCATGGATTTCGAAAGCCTCCCACACATGGGAGGCTTTCTGTGTATCTCGGAGGATGTCGTGGAAGAGAAAGATCCGAAACAACAAAAAGTCGTCCTCGTCACGGGCGGCACGTCCGGCGTCGGGCTCGCGGCGGCGCGGCGCTTCCTCGCGGGCGGCGCGTTCGTCTGCATCGCGGGACGCGATCCCGTGCGCGGTGCGGCCGCCGTGCGCGAGCTTCTAAAAGCCGTGCCGGGCTCGATGGCACATGTGTATTTCCGTGCGGCGGACGTGCGGGACGTCTCGGCCTGCGAGGCGCTCGTCGAGGCGACCGTGCAGCGCTATGGGCATCTCGACGTGCTCGTCAATTCCGCCGGCGCCTATCTTGAGGGCGCTTTGGACGCGCTGACAGAGCAGCAGTTTGATGACATCCTTGCCGTCAATCTCAAGGGAACGGTCTTTGCGTGCCAGGCGGCGCTGCCGCATCTGCGTGAGACAAAGGGCTGCATCGTCAATGTCGGCTCGGATGCGGGCGTGCACGGGAATTATTGCTGCACGGCTTACTGCGCGGCGAAAGGCGGCGTCTCGCTTTTCACGCGCGCACTCGCGCTCGAGGTCGCGAAAGACGGCGTGCGCGTCAATGCCATCGCGCCCGGCGATCTCTTGACGCCGCTGACGGAGCGCCAGCTCGCTGCAGCGCCCGACCGCGAAGCCGCCATCAGGGAAATGGCATCCGTCTATCCCGTCGGCCACATCGGCACGGCCGACGATGCAGCGGCGGCCATTTGCTATCTCGCGTCCGCTGACGCGGGCTTCATCACCGGCACGATCCTTTCCATCGACGGGGGATTGACGGCATGAATATCAAGGGAGGCACACGATGATTGAGACACAACGAAAGCACCGTCGTTATCTCATCATGACGGCCTCCATCGGCTCCGGCCATGTCAAGGCGGCCGAAGCCATCGCCCGCGAAGTCCGGCGCGTCGATGCGGACGCGATCATCGAGATCGTCGATTTCATGTCGCGCGGCGTCTCGACGGTGAACTGGCTCATGAAGCGCTTGTATCTCTTGATGCTCGCGTTCGTGCCCGACCTCTACGATTATTGCTACAAGTTCGCGGGCGGCAACGCGACGGGACGGCTGTCCGACACGGCGTTTTCGCTCGTCGTGTATCGTCCCATGGCGCGCCTCATCGACGCGTATCATCCGGACACGATCCTCTGCACGCATCCCTTTCCCGAGGGCGCGTGCTCGTTCATCAAGCGCTTTTCACGGCGGCAGTTCCGTCTCGGCGTCGTGCTGACGGATTACTCGCTGCATGAAATCTGGGTGTACCCGCGCGTCGATGATTATTTCGTCGCCATCCCGAAGATGCGCGACGGACTCATCGCGAAAGGCTTCCCGCCAGAATGCGTCCATACGACGGGCATCCCCGTCGACCGGAAGATTTTGGAACTCCCCGACAAAGCGGGCGCGCGCAAGGCCTTGAGTCTTGCGGCGGACAAGCCCGTCGTGCTGCTCATGGGCGGCGGCCTCGGGCTCGGCGGCATCGAGACGATGCTCGACGACCTCGAGCGCATCGAGGGGAAGATGACGCTCTTGGTTGTCGCTGGCCGCAATGAAGACTTGGAGCTCGCCGTCCGGAAGCGCGTGCCGACCTCGCGCCACGAGCTCCATGTTTGGGGCTTCACGCAGCGCGCGCAGCTCCTCATGCGCGCGTCCGACCTCATCGTCACGAAGCCTGGCGCACTGACGATGAGCGAAGCCTTCATCCTCGGCCTGCCGAGCGTGCTCCACGATCCGATTCCAGGGCCGGAGGAAGAAAATGCCGTCTATGCGACAGCGCACGACGCGGCCGTCTGGGTGCATCCGGGCGAAAGCCTCGCAGGTGCCGTGAAAGCGCTTTTGAAGCATCCTGAGCGTCTCACTGCCCTGTCCGAAGGCGCACGCGCATGCGCACGGCCGCAGGCGGCGCTCGACATCGCGCGGGTCTTTGCATCCGGACGAGAAACGTCTCATTGAAATTAAATGTTCCGTGTGGCAGGTTTTTCTTGCGCGGCGTGGAACTGTTAACAACGAATGAATTTTCATATGCGGGGGTCGTTTCCTGCATATGTTTTCGTACGAAATTCCGCAAAGAAGATGGTGGGATCATGGCGGTAACAAAACTCGAAGTCGTCTGGGAGAAGCGCTACGTCTGTCCGCATTGCGGCAAGAAGCTCCATTATGTCGCGGGCGACGCCGTCTCTGTCGTGAACGGGCGCGTCGATATGAACAGCACGCTGCCGAAATATGTGTGCACGACGTGCAAAGTCTATTATAAAGAACTCCTCGGCTCCGGCTATTTCGAGGAATACGATATGCGCGACGAGGTGCGCGAGAAGATGGCGTCGGCCGCGAAGGCCGTGCAAGCGCGCGCGGCGAAGGCGGCGCCAGCCACGCCAGCACCAGAGAAACCGAAGCGCTACGTGAAGCCGACGGGCGACCTCCAGCCAATGCTCTTGAAGCGCGAGGCCGATGGCAAATGCCCGTGCCCGCGCTGCGGCGACCGCATGGATTTCGTCGAGGGCCAGCCCGTGCGCATTGTCGACGGCAAGCCGGACATGGACAACGTCATGGATCATTTCCATTGTCCGTACTGCGATTCCGTGTTCCGCCGCATCGCGACAACGGATTTCTTCCAGTACTCCGAAAAATGATCCGCTGACAAAATGCTTGCAGAAAATCCGAAATCCTTGTATCATAGACTGCGGAATCGTAGCATAGTATGATTCCGTGTTGCAAGCCGGAAGGGGAAGAGTGCGCGTGGAAAGCAGGATGGAAAGCAAAAAGCGGCGGCGGAGCCTCAAAAGCTTCAATTGGTTCGCCGTGCTCATGGTGGTCGTCATCGGCTATTTTGCTTTCAAGCTCGGCAGCCAGGAAGTGCATCTCCAGCAGGTCGCGGAAGACCAGGCCGTCGCTGATGCACGTCTCGCGGCGGCGCAGGCGGAAAACGAGGCGCTCAAACAGGAAAAGGCGAATCTCGAAGACCTCTCGTACATCGAGAAGATCGCGCGCGAAGAGCTCGGCATGACGCGCCACGGCGAGCTTCCCTACACCGACGCCGGCAAGTAACGAAGATTTGCTCACATTTAAGGAGGAAGAACGAATTTGGCCATTGAAGTAGGCAGCATCGTAGAAGGTGTCGTCACGGGCATCACGAATTTTGGTGCCTTTGTCGAACTGCCGGAAAAGAAAGTCGGCCTTGTCCATATCTCAGAGGTGGCGGACGAATACGTCCGCGACGTGCACGATTTCCTCGAAGAGAACCAGAAGATCAAGGTGAAAGTCCTCAGCATTGACGAGCGCGGCAAGATCGGCCTCTCGATCAAGGCGCTCGAGGACAAAAAAGAGGGAACGGAGGGCGCACGTGCGCCGCACGTGAGCCATGAGCCTTCCGGCTTTCATTCTTCCCCCCGTCCGCAGGGCGGCCGTGCACCGCGCGATTTCCATCGCGGCGGCGGGCGCTTCAGCGGCAATCCCCGCATGAACGCGTCCTTTGAGGACAAGCTCTCGAAGTTCCTCAAAGACAGTGACGAGCGCCAGACGGATCTGCGGCGCAAGACGGATTCGAAGCGCGGCGGCCGTGGCTCGCGGAGAAGCTGAACACCGATTTTCGAGCCTTCCCTTGCGGGGAGGCTTTTGTCGTTACGTATAGGAATCGCAGAGGAATGGAGGCGGGCGGCGTGACGAAACTCGCAAAGCGCCTCTATGAGCATCTGAAACGTACGGCGCTCTTGCCACACGGCGCGCATGTACTCGTCGCCTGCTCCGGCGGGCCGGACTCGCTGGCTTTGTTGTTGCTACTTCGCGAACTTGTGCCCATGTTGCATCTTGACGTGACGGTCGCACATTACGACCACGGCCTGCGCGGCGCGGCGTCGAAAGCGGATGCGGCGTTTGTTCAAACATTCTGCGAAGCGCTCGGCATTCCGTGTTTCGTGGGAAACGCACCGCCGGGCAGCATCGTGAACGCGAAAGCGTCGATGGAAACAGAGGCGCGCCGGTTGCGTTACTTGTTCTTGGAAGAAGTGAGAAGGGAGACGGGCGCGGACGTCATCTGCACGGCGCATCATGCCGACGACCAAGCGGAGACGGTGCTCATGCATCTCTTGCGCGGCACAGGGCTCGATGGCCTTGCGGGCATTCCTGCTTTTGACGAGGAACGTCATCTTGTCCGGCCCTTGTTGCCGTTTCGCAAGCAGGAGCTCATCGCTTATTGTGAATCCCAGGGCATCACGCCGCGCCATGATGCGACGAACGATGTGCCGGACGGCCTGCGCAACCGCGTACGGCTTGAGCTCCTACCCGAGCTTGCGGCGGGGTACAATCCGCGCATCACGGAGAGCCTCTGCCGCCTCGCGGAGATCGCGGGCGCCGAATGTGGTGCGCTCGAAGCGCTCGCGGAGGGGCGACTGCAAGAGATTTCGTGCAACGTGACGGCAACGCACCTCGCCGATTGGCGGCGCGGGATGGAGGCGGAGCTCCCGGCATCGCTCGCGCTCGGCGCGAAGCGCCTGCGGCATATGCACCCAGGTTTGGCACGGCGCGTCGTGCGACGCTACCTCGCTGTTCTCGGCCACGGTGTCGACGTTAGCTATGAGCGCATGGGCGAACTCCTTGCGCTCGCAGCGAAGCAGACTGGCTGCGTTGTCGAGCTCCCCGGTTTTTCCATCATGTTGTATCGCGGTTGGCTGCGGCCCTGCCATGTGCATCCGCACGTTTTTGACAAGCAAGAAAGTTGAGGAACAAGACCATGATGAACGACGACATCGCGAAGATTTACTTCACGGAAGAGCAGCTCAAAGCCAAAGTCAAAGAGCTCGGCGCGCAGATCACGGAGGACTACAAAGACGCGAAAGAGGACATTTATTGCGTCGGCATCCTCAAGGGCGCGTCCGTCTTTTACACGGATCTCGTCCGCGCCATCAATTTGCCCGTGCGCTTTGATTTCATGATCGCGTCGAGCTATGGCAATGGCACGTCGACGACGGGCTCCGTGAAAATCCTCAAGGACCTCGACTATGACATCGAGGGCAAGCACCTCATCGTCATCGAGGACATCATCGATTCCGGCACGACGATGAGCTATCTCTTGAAATATTTCCAGCACCGGAAGCCCGCGAGCGTCAAGCTGTGCGCTCTTTTGTCAAAGCCGTCACGCCGCACGGCGCAGGTGCCCATCGACTACTGCGGCTTTGAAGTGCCGGATGAATTCCTCGTCGGCTACGGCCTCGACTATGCGGAAATCTACCGCAACCTGCCGTACATCGGCGTCTTGAAACCTGAAGTCTATGCATGACATCATGCAGGAAACGCGTGCGGCAAGGACGCTGTGCGCCATCCGATTTTTGGAGGCATGCGAATGAATATGAACATGAACAAGTTCCTGCGGAACGTGGGCTTCTACCTGCTCATCATTCTCGTCGCCATCTCGTTTATCGATTATTTCTCGATGCAGAAGACGACGAAGCAGGAGGTCGGCTACACGCAGTTTTTGCAGGAAGTCGACGCGGGCTCCGTCGCGAAAGTCGTCATCGTGCAGAACACGCTGCACGTCACGACGGCGGATGGCACGGAGTACACGACGATCACGCCAGACGCGCCGAATGGCGACCCGAATCTCTACGGCAAGCTCGCTGCGAAGAACATCAACGTGACGGCCGAGAATCCGCCGGAGCCGCCGTGGTGGTCGCAGATGCTCTCGTCTCTGCTGCCGATTCTGCTGCTCTGCGGCGTCTGGTTCTACATGATGCAGCAGACGCAGGGCGGTGGCGGCCGCGGCGTCATGAGCTTTGGCAAGAGCCGCGCACGTATGAGCGGCGCCGACAAGGTCAAAGTGAACTTCAAGGATGTCGCAGGCGCGGATGAAGCGAAGCAGGAATTGCAGGAAGTCGTCGAGTTCCTCAAGCATCCGAAAAAGTACAACGAGCTCGGCGCGCGCATCCCGAAAGGCGTACTGCTGTTCGGCCCTCCGGGCACGGGCAAGACTTTGCTCGCGAAGGCGGTCGCGGGCGAGGCCGGCGTGCCGTTCTTCTCGATTTCGGGCTCCGACTTCGTCGAGATGTTCGTCGGCGTCGGCGCGTCGCGCGTGCGCGACCTCTTTGAGCAGGCGAAGAAAAATGCGCCGTGCATCGTCTTCATCGATGAGATCGATGCCGTCGGCCGCCAGCGCGGCGCCGGCCTCGGCGGTGGTCATGATGAGCGCGAGCAAACGCTCAATCAGCTGCTCGTCGAAATGGACGGCTTCGCGGCGAATGAGGGCATTATCATCATCGCGGCGACGAACCGTCCGGACATCCTCGACCCGGCGCTCTTGCGCCCCGGCCGCTTCGACCGTCAGATCGTCGTCGACAAGCCGGACGTGCGCGGGCGTCTCGCGATCCTCAAAGTCCACACGAAAGGCAAGCCCATTGGCGCGGACGCCGACCTTGACATCCTCGCACGCCGCACGCCGGGCTTCACGGGTGCGGATCTGGCGAACCTCGTGAACGAGGCGGCGCTCCTTGCGGCGCGCCGCGACAAGCACAAGATCGAGATGCAGGAGCTCGAAGAAGCCATCGAGCGCGTCATTGCGGGCCCGGAGCGCAAGAGCCACATCATGAGCGACGAAGAGAAGCGCTTGACCGCGTACCACGAAGGCGGCCACACGCTTGTCGGCATGATGCTCGAGCACGCTGACCCCGTGCACAAGGTCACGATCATCCCCCGCGGCCGCGCGGGCGGCTACACGCTCATGCTGCCGAAGGAAGACCGCAACTACGCGACGCGCACGGAGCTCATCGACCGTCTGAAAGTTGCGATGGGCGGCCGCGTCGCGGAAGAAATCGTGCTGAAGGAAATCTCGACGGGCGCGTCGCAAGATATCAAGCAAGCGTCGCGCATCGTGCGCTCCATGGTCATGGAATACGGCATGAGCGACGTGCTCGGCCCCGTCTCCTATGGCGAGGGCGCCGACCACCAGGTCTTCCTCGGCCGCGATTTCAACAACCAGCGCAACTACTCGGAAGAAGTTGCAAGCGAGATCGACAAGGAAGTCCGCCGCATTATGGAAGACGCCTATGAAGCGTGCCGCCAGATCCTCACGGAGAACCGCGACAAGCTCGAACTCATCGCGCAGGCGCTCATCGAACGCGAGACGCTGACGGCGAAAGAGCTCGAAGAACTCGTCGAGACGGGCAAGATCACGGATCCGCCGGAAAACGACGATGATGATGATCACAACGACCACACGGGCACGCCGCTCGTCACGCCCATCCCCGTCGCCGCCACCGGCACCGCGCCCGTCCCTGTGAAAGAGTCAGAACCCGAGCCGGAGCCCACGGGCGAGACCGTGCCGAAGCTCAACGTCACGCATTACGACAAATAGGAGGAAAATTTTCATGTTCCCACATATCGGTGTCCCTGAACTGCTCGTCATCCTCGTCATCGCGCTCGTCGTCTTCGGTCCCGGCAAGCTTCCTGACGTCGGCAAAGCGCTCGGCAAGAGCATCCGCGAGTTCAAGTCTGCGAGCACGGAAGAAGAGAAGAAGACGATCGACGTCGCCGCGAAGGACGAGGGCGACAAGGCGGAGAAAAAATGACGGAGGGGTCAAAGCCGGAAAACGAACGGCCATCGTACGACGCGCCATTCGTCGAGCCGGCAGCCAATCCGCCCGACGCACCGCCAGCACAGGATGTGGCGGAGACATCAACGGAAGCCGTTGCATCTTCGCAGGAATCGGAAACCGCGCCGGTCGCATCGTCCTCGGATGGTGCTGCACCGCCGGCGGATACGGACACGCCGGAAGAAACGACGGATGACGGCTCGATGTCTCTCATCGCGCATTTGACGGAGCTCCGTTCGCGTCTCATCAAATGCGTCATCGCCATCACGCTCGGCAGCGGCGTCGGTTATTATTTTCTCGACGACATCATGCACTACCTGACGGCGCCGGCGGGGAAGCTCTACTACATGCAGCCATCCGAGGCGTTCTTCACGTATCTGAAGGTCTCGATCGCGGCCGGTTTCCTTATCGCGCTGCCCGTGATTTTCTATCAGGTCTGGATGTTTTTCCTGCCGGCGCTCACGCGGCGCGAGCGCATCGTGCTCGGCCTCATCGTGCCGGCCTCCGTGCTGCTGTTCTTCGGCGGCCTTGCGTTCTCGTTCTTCCTCGTGTTTCCGGCCGCCGTGCAATTTTTTCTCGGCTTCGGCAACATGGAGCTCGAAGCGCTGTTTTCTGTTGACAAATATTTTGACTTCGTCATCTGGTTTGTCTTGCCATTCGGCTTTGTCTTCGAGCTGCCGCTCGTCATGATCATCCTCGCGAAGATCGGCATCGTCAATTCGAAATTCCTCGGCAAATACCAGCGCGTCGTCTTCTTCCTCGCGTTCGTCATCGCGGCCATGATCACGCCGACGCCGGACGTCTTCACGCAGACGATGATCGCCGTGCCGATGTTCTTGCTGTATGAGGTGGGGTATCTCATCGTGCGGTATATCATGCGGAAATAAATAAAATATATGAGAAGTAACCAAATATATCATTGACAACAATGACTTTATCTGGTAGAGTGAAAGCATCAAAAGTTCATAGGGCAGGCAGGGCTGACGGATGAGTGGAGCGTACCACGTGTCCTGCGTGCTTAGGAGAAGCCGACCGTCTGGGCAGAGCGATCTTCCCAACGGTGCGGCTTTTTTGCTTGCTGACTATTTGCTGAGAAGACCGCTCATTTGGTTTCCTGCCACTGGCAGGACGAAAGGATGGTTTTCATGCGGAATCGTTGGCTCATCGCACTCTCGGCCGTCGGGATCCATATTTCAATCGGCAGCGTCTACGCGTGGAGCGTGCTCACGCGCCCCATCATGCAGGAGCTCGGCTGGTCGCTTTCGGAAACGACATGGGCGTTCTCCGTGGCGATCTTGTTCCTCGGCTTCTCGGCGGGCTTCCTCGGCAAATACGTCGAGAAATACGGACCGAAAAAAAGCGGGCTCGTCTCGATGGCGTTCTTCGGTGCCGGGATGTTCGGTACGGCGCTGGCGCTGCAACTTGGCAGCTTGCCGCTTCTCTATCTCTTCTATGGTGTCATCGGCGGCATCGGACTCGGCGTCGGTTATATCACGCCGGTCTCGACGCTCGTAAAATATTTTCCGGAGCATCGCGGCTTTGCGACGGGGCTCGCTATCATGGGCTTCGGCTTTGCGGCGCTGATTGCCGGGCCGGTCATGCAGCAGCTGACAGCGCAGTTCGGCCTTGTGGAGAATTTCCTGATCCTCGGCACGGTCTATATGGTGCTCATCGGCGCGTCGTCGCTGTATCTGAAGCCGCCGGCGAAGAAGGCGACGGCGGTCGCGGCTGGTGCGGCGCGTGTGCCGGTCGCTTCGCTCGGTGCGACGGCTTCGGAAGCGATGAAGACATGGCAGTTCCGCGCGCTCTGGTGGGTGTTCTTCGTGAACATCACGTGCGGCATCGGCCTCCTCGCCGTCGCGTCGCCAATGGCGCAGGAAGTCGTGGGCATGAACGCGGCGCAAGCGGCCTCCATGGTCGGAATCATCGGCCTCTTGAATGGCGGCGGCCGCATCGCATGGTCGACGCTTTCCGATTATATCGGACGCGGCTTTGCCTATATGCTGTTCTTCTTGATCGAGGTCGCGGCGTTCGCGCTGCTTTCTGGCACGACGGATGCATTCCTCTTCCAGGCGCTCGCGCTCGCGATCATCAGTTGCTACGGCGGCGGCTTCTCGTGTATGCCGGCGTATCTCTCTGACCTCTTCGGCACGCGCGAGCTCTCGGCCATCCACGGCCGCATCCTCACGGCGTGGGGCTGCGCCGGCGTCGTCGGCCCGACGCTCGTCGCTCTCTTCCGCGAGTACACGCAGGGCTACACGACGATCCTGTTGTTCTTCGCCGGCCTGTTCGTCGTGAACTTCGCCGTGGCCACCGTGCTGAAGCTGCACGGCAAGCGCACGAAGGAAACGAGCGTCGTCATGGCTTGACAAGACAAATACAGTTGCTCAAAAGGCGGGCAACTGTATTTTTGTTTGACGTGCGGCCGGCTTCTTTTTCGTTGAGATTTTCTCATTGTCCTTGTATAATAGACGTGTCTGATTTCATTGTTACAGGAGGAAAACCTTTGGCATATCAAGATTTGCGCGAATTCATCGCGGCGCTGGAGCAGCGGGGGCTGCTGCGTCGCATCACAGAGCCGGTCGATTGCCATCTCGAGATCACGGAGATCACGGATCGCGTGTCGAAGATGGAGGGGAAGGACAACGTCGCTCTTTTGTTCGAAAATGTGAAAGGCTACGACATGCCGGTGCTCATGAATGCGTTTGGGAGCTACGAGCGCATGGCGCTGGCGCTTGGCGTCGAGAAGCTCGATGACGTCGGCGACGAGATCCGCGAGATTTTGCGCATCCCGTACATTTCTTTGCAGCACAAGATGGATGTCGTGTCGCTGATCCCGATGGCGAAAAAGGCCATTAATTTTCCAAAGTATGTGAAAAAAGCGCCGTGCCAGGAGGTTGTGGAGATGGAGCCTGACCTCGACAAGCTGCCGATCCTCACGTGCTGGCCGCAGGACGGCGGGCCGTTCATCACGCTGCCGCTCGTCTTTACGAAAAATCCGGCGACCGGCAAGCGCAACGTCGGTATGTACCGCCTGCAGAAATACGACAAGCGTACGACGGGCATGCATTGGCATATCCACAAGAACGGCGCGGACAATTTCCGTGATACAAAGACGGCGGGCGGCGAGAAGATCGGGGTCGCTGTCGCCATCGGCGCCGATCCCGTGCTGACGTATGCCGCGACGGCGCCGCTGCCGCGCGACGTGGATGAGATGGTGTTCGCGGGTTTCCTGCGGCACAAGTCCGTCGAGATGGTGAAGTGCAAGACCGTCGATATCGAAGTGCCGGCGGGCGCGGAGATCGTGCTCGAAGGCTACGTGCGCACGGATGAGATGCGCCGCGAGGGGCCGTTTGGCGATCACACGGGCTATTATTCGCTCGCGGACGATTATCCCGTGTTTCACGTGACGTGCATCACGCACCGCAAGAACCCGATTTACGCAGCGACGATCGTCGGAAAACCGCCGATGGAGGACTGCTATCTCGCGAAGGCGACGGAGCGCATTTTCCTGCCGCTGCTGCAGCAGATGGTGCCGGAAATCATCGACATCAATATGCCGCTCGAGGGCGTGTTCCATGATTGCTGCGTCGTCTCCATCGACAAGCGCTACCCGATGCAGGCGCGCAAGGTCATGCATGCGCTCTGGGGCATGGGGCAGATGATGAACGTGAAGATGATCATCGTCGTCGACAAGCATGTGGACGTACAGGACATGAAAGAGGTCTGGTGGCGCGTCTTCAACAACATTGACGCCAAGCACGACCTCGAAATCGTCGAAGGGCCGCTCGACGTGCTCGACCATTCGTCGCCGATGGCGAAATGGGGCGCGAAGCTCGGCATCGACGCGACGAAGACATGGCCGGAGGAAGGCCATACGCGCGAGTGGCCGGATGAAATTGAGATGTCGGCCGATGTCAAAGCGCGGGTCGATGCAATCTGGAAACGGCTCGGACTGTGAAAATTTGCTATCGTTGATTACGAAAGCGACTATGATGAGAAGGACAAGCTGAAATATGCCGGCTATCTGACAGGTATCCTGACGAGATATTACGAGCAGCACGGCAAGTTTCCCGTTTTGCGCATGGTCGTCATTTATACTGCCGATGTCGTGCGTGGAACGACGAAGGACCAGTTGGATGCCGGCGCTCTCAAGATTCAGATGGATACGGCATTTCTCAGCGACTTGTCCGGCGATGAAATTTATTGCAGGCTGTCGTCGAAATTGCAGCAAGGACAGCCGCTCGATGATACGGACTGCATGCAATTCATGATCGCCCCGCTCACCTATCGGACAAGGGAAGCCAAGCAGGAAGCCGTGCGCAAGGCCTGCGAATTGTCCAATCTGATTACTGATGAAGAAATGCTGGAGTTCATCCTGCCAGGTCTCATCGTATTTTGCGAAAAAGTCATCGACGATGAAATGTATGCCAAGATGAAGGAGAGGATTCGTATGACGAGAATGGGACGTGAATTTGAGGAAGAAAAACGTGAAGCAGAAGCAAGAGGCGAGGCAAAAGGTGAGACGAACGGCGTGGCAAAATCCGTTCGCGCACTCATGGCATCGATGAAGATAACTGCCCAAGAGGCAATGGATATGCTGGCAGTGCCGGATGGGATGCGGAGTGCTGTCCGGATGATGCTTTGAGTTTTCGCAACATGGATTGGGAGAGCCGTCAGTGCTGATAGGGTGCTGGCGGTTTTTCTGTGCGTCTTTTCATTGAGATTTTCTTCGTGTCCTTGTATAATAGACGTGTTTGATTTTATTTTTGACGGGAGGCGGTCTGTTGATAGACCTTAAGGCGCACCTCAACAACATTGCGCTGCATCATACGATTTTTGATTTGCCGTTCGCCTATATCGGCGCGCTCATGGCGTCGGGCGGCAACCCTGGCTGGGAGACAATCCTCTGGATCACGGTTGCGCTGACATCGGCACGCGCGGCGGCGCTCGCCATTGACAATCTTGCCGATTTGAAATACGACAGCCAGCAGCCGCGCATGGCGTACCGTGCCATGGTGGCAGGCCGCATCTCAAAGCGCGAAGCGCTGATTTTCATCGCGTTGTGCTTCGTCGTGTTGATTTTCGCCGTGTTGCAATTGCGGCCGATCTGCATTTATCTATTGCCGATTGCAGCGCTTCCGTGCATCATCTATCCATTCACGAAGCGCTTCACGGGTTACTGCCACGTCTTCCTCGGCATCGCCATTGCCATGGCGCCGGCGGGCGGCTGGGTCGCGGCGGGTGGCGAAGTGATTTCGTTCCCGCTCCTCGTGCTCTGCATTGGCGTCGTGTTTTGGATGGCGGGTTTTGACGGGATGTATGGCGCGCAGGATCGGAAGTTCGACATGGAACACGGCCTGCATTCGCTCGCGACGGAGCACGGCTCGAAGAATGCGTTCGGCATCGCGCGCAATTATCACGTGTTCGCGTTTTTCGCGTTCCTCTCGGCCGGCATCCTCGTGCGCATCGCCTGGCCGTATTACATCGGCGTCGTCATCGCGGGCGCGGTGCTCATTTATCAGCACAAAATCCTGAAGTGGAATGATTTCCGCCACCTCAACCAACGCTATTTCATGCGCAATGGCCTCGTGTCCATCGCGCTGTTCCTCTTTACTTGGGCGAGTTACCTCATCGGGTGACTCTGCGGAAAGGATGGTTTCTATGACAGCAAGAGTGCTTTCGGGCAAGGAATTTGCGGCGAAGTTCAAGGAAGACGCGGCGAAGCGCGCCCGTGCCCTCGAAGCGAAGTATGGCGTGACGCCGGGGCTCGCCGTCATCATCGTCGGCGAAGATCCTGCGTCGCAGGTCTACGTGCGCAACAAGGATCGCGCCTGCGCCGAGCTCGGCATCTATTCCGAGGTCATCCGCATGGCGGCAGACACGACGAAGGACGCGCTGCTCGCGAAAATCGACGAACTGAACTACGACAAACGCATCCACGGCATCCTCGTCCAGCTGCCGCTGCCGGAGGGGCTGCACGCCGAGGAAAAAGCGATTCTCGACCGCATCGATCCAGCGAAAGACGTCGACGGCTTCCATCCTGTGAACGTCGGCAAGCTGTCGCTCGGCGAGCCCGCGCTCGTGCCGTGCACGCCGTCCGGCTGCCTGAAGATGCTCGAGCTCGCGGGCATTCCCATTGATGGGCAGCGCGCCGTCATCGTCGGCCGCAGCAACATCGTCGGCAAGCCCATGGCGCAGCTCCTGCTCGCGAAAAACGCGACGGTCACGATCTGCCACAGCCATACGAAACATCTGGCAGAGGTTACAAGAGAGGCGGACATCCTCGTCGCAGCTGTCGGCAAACCGAAATTCATCACGGCCGACATGGTCAAGTCGGGCGCGACGGTCATCGACGTCGGCATCAACCGCATCGCGCCGAAGAAACTCGTCGGCGATGTGGATTTTGAAGCTGTCAGCGAAGTGGCCGGGGCGATCACGCCCGTGCCGGGCGGGGTCGGATTGTTAACTGTCGCTATGTTGATGGAGAATGTGGTGACGGCAGCAGAACTGCAACTCGCAGAAAAATAAGTTCTTTTGCGAGCGTATCTTACACAGCAGCCTCTCCCCCAGGGAAAAGCAGACTCTTAGCGCTTTAGCGCTTAGAGGTCGCTTTATCCTTTAGGCAGAGGACAGGCGCGGAGCGAAGCGCAGCGCCAGGAGAGGGTCCACGGCTGATGAATCCGTAGGCCGTTTGACGTCGCCGGTGCGCGCAGGTACTCAATACGTTTCATGCGCGCACCCGCGAAACGTTACGGTGTACAAGTTCCTTTGCCGTACAAGGGACCCTTTCCACCGCTTCGCGGTCCCCCTTCCCCTGAGGGGAAGGCTGCAGTTTGAGTGCTGCCAATTCTTAACCCATTATAGTTTAAGAACATATGGTAGGGAGGAACCCGAATATGAAAACCGATGTCGAAATCGCACAGGAGGCCGCGATGCGTCCGATCCAGGAGATCGCTGCGAAGCTGGGCATCACGGAGGACGAGCTCGAACTTTACGGCAAATACAAGGCGAAAGTCACGCCGGAGGCGTTCGCCCGCGTGAAGAACGAGCCGAACGGCAAGCTGATCCTCGTCACGGCCATCAACCCGACGCCGGCGGGCGAGGGCAAGACGACGACGAGCGTCGGCCTCGCTGATGCGTTCCATCGTCTTGGCAAAAAGACGGCCGTCGCGCTGCGCGAGCCGTCGCTCGGCCCGTGCTTCGGCCTGAAGGGTGGTGCGGCTGGCGGCGGCTATGCGCAGGTCGTCCCGATGGAGGACATCAACCTCCATTTCACGGGCGACTTCCACGCCATCACGACAGCGCACAACTTGCTCGCGGCTGTCATCGACAATCACATCCAGCAGGGCAACGCGCTTGACATTGACGTGCGCCGCGTCGTCTGGAAGCGCGTGCTCGACCTGAACGACCGCGCGCTCCGCAACGTCGTCATCGGCCTCGGCGGCAAGGCACATGGCACGCCGCGCGAGACGGGCTTTGACATCACGGTCGCGTCCGAGATGATGGCGATCCTCTGCCTTTCGACGAGCCTCATGGACATGAAGCGCCGCCTCGGCGAAATCCTCGTGGCCTACAGCCGCGACGGCCGTCCGATCCGCGCGAAAGAGCTCGGCGTTACGGGCGCGCTGACGCTGCTGTTCAAGGACGCGATCAAGCCGAATCTCGTGCAGACGCTCGAGGGCACGCCGGCGTTCGTCCATGGCGGTCCGTTCGCGAACATCGCGCACGGCTGCAACAGCGTCATGGCGACGCAGTACGCGTTGAAATTCGCCGATGTCGTCGTCACGGAGGCCGGATTCGGCGCCGACCTCGGTGCGGAGAAATTCCTCGACATCAAGTGCCGCTTCGCGGGCCTCAAGCCCGATGCTGTCGTCATCGTCGCGACCGTGCGCGCGCTCAAGATGCATGGTGGCCTGCCGAAAGACCAGCTTGGCACGGTCGATATGGCGGCGCTCGAAAAAGGCCTCGCGAATCTCACGAAGCACATCGAGAACATCCAGGCCTTCGGTCTGCCTGCTGTCGTCGCGATCAACGCGTTCCCGACGGATACGAAGGAAGAGCTCGACTTCGTCGAGAAGAAATGCAACGAACTCGGCGCAGAAGTCGCGCTCTCCGAAGTCTGGGCAAAAGGCGGCGAAGGCGGCCTCGAACTCGCAAAGAAAGTCCTCGCGGCGACCGAGAAGCCGAACAACTTCCATTTCATCTACGACGTGGAAAAATCCATCCCAGAAAAGATCGAGACGATCACGCGTACGATTTACGGCGGCGACGGCGTCGATTTCACGCCAGCCGCGAAAAAGCAGCTCGCGGAAATCGAAGAGCTCGGCTTCGACAAGATGCCCGTCTGCATGGCGAAGACGCAATATTCTTTGTCTGATGACCAAACGAAACTCGGCCGTCCGACGGGCTTCCGCATTACGGTCAAGGAATTGCGTGTGAGCGCGGGCGCGGGCTTCATCGTCGCGCTGACGGGCAACATCCTCACGATGCCCGGCTTGCCGAAACATCCGGCGGCGGAGAACATGGACATCGACGAGGACGGCAAGATCACGGGGCTGTTCTGATGTCCTGATTCCATCGGGTTCGTCAGATTTGCACGTTTTGTCTTGACAATTCTGTCGCGTGTGGTACACTAACTATAACAAATCGAATATCGTACCTAGGGAAACGATGATTTAAGACGGTCGTCCAGATTGCCGTAGATTTTCTGTTCCTATCTAGGAGACAAACCGGAGGCGTAGCAGCGCTACGTCGAGGATTTGTCGACGACGAGAGGACAGAAAAGATGCGGTAAGATGGGCGGGCGGAATAAGGACAGAAAAGATGCGGTAAGATGGGCGGGCGGAATAAATCAGTGTTTCCCTAAGCAAGTCGAGGATTGATGCAACGTCGCATCACGATCGGCCGCTTGCAAGAGCGTGTGCTTTTGCTCGTACAGGCAGTCTTCCAGTCGGGAGGCTGCCTTTTGCATTTTTGGGAAACGGATTCTGTTTGTTGTGGACTCATGTCGAAGGAGGGAATTCATCATGACTCAAGCAAAACCTCAAAGCACGTTTCACAAGATGGGCCTCCCCATCGCTATCATCGTGCTGCTCGCCGTGCTCATGCTGCCGACGCCTGCTGACCTTTCGTCCGCGGGACACCGCATGATCGGCATCCTCATTTTCTCCGTCATCATCTGGATGACCGAGGCTGTCTCGTACCCGGTCTCGTCGGGCATCATCATCTCGCTCATGGCGTTTCTGCTTGGCACAGCGCCCGATATGGCGAATCCATCGAAGATGCTCGGCACGTCGGCTGGCTTGAAGCTCGCACTTGCGGGCTTCTCGTCGTCGGCGCTCGCGCTCGTCGGTGCGGCCATGTTCATCGCGGCCGCCATGATGAAGACGGGGCTCGACAAGCGCATCGCGCTGTTTGTCTTGTCGAAGATCGGCGCACGGACGAACCACGTCCTCGCCGGCGTCATCCTTACGGGCTTTGTCCTGAGCTTCTTCGTGCCGAGCACGACGGCGCGCGTCAGCTGCATGGTGCCAATCGTCATGGGCATCATCGCGGTCTTCGGCGTTTCGAAGAAGAGCAAGTTCGCCGCCATCATGCTCATCGCCGTCGCGCAGGCCGATTCCATCTGGAACGTTGGCATCAAGACGGCCGCCGCGCAGAACATGGTCGCGCTCGGCTTCATCGAGAAGCAGCTCGGCACGACGATCAGCTGGCTCGACTGGTTCATCGCCGCCGCGCCATTCGCCGTCATCATGAGCGTTCTGCTGTATTTTGTGCTGCTCAAGATGATGCCGCCGGAAATGGATGAAATCGAGGGCGGAAAAGAAAAGATTGCGAACGAGCTCAAGGCGCTCGGCCCGATGGGCGGCGACGAAAAGAAGCTCATGATCCTCTCGTGCATCTTGCTGTTCTTCTGGGCGACGGAGAAAAAACTCCACACGTTTGACACGAGCTCGACGACGATCGTCGCTATCACGCTCATGATGCTGCCGAGCATCGGCATCATGACGTGGAAGGAAGCGCAGCAGCGCATCGGCTGGGGCACGCTCATGCTGTTCGGCGTCGGCATCAGCCTCGGCTCGGCGATTCTCTCGACGAAAGCCGGCGCCTGGATCGCGCACGAGATCGTCTCGACGTTCCATCTCTTTGACGCGACCGGCTTTTTCATCATCGCCATCCTCGCGCTGTTCCTCATCCTCATCCATCTCGGGTTCGCGAGTGCGACGGCACTCTCGTCCGCGATGATCCCGATCTGCATCTCCGTCCTCCAGGGCGCGGCGGAGCACAATGCGCTGAACGTCGTCGGCATGGTCATGATCCTGCAGTACACGATCTGCTTCGGCTTCATCCTGCCCGTCAACGCGCCGCAGAACATGATCGCCTACAGCACGGAGACGTTCGAAGTCAAAGACTTCATCAAGACCGGCATCCCGTTGACGATCCTCGCGTACCTCACGACGCTTCTCTTGACGAAGACGTATTGGGCATGGCTCGGACTCGTGCTGTAACGGTTTCTGTTGGATGAAATAAGGCCGCTGTGCGTTCATTGCACAGCGGTCTTGTAATATTCATCGTCCTTTATCAAGCATCCAAGCTCTCTTTTTTGAGCAAGAAATCGAAGAGCCCGAGAATCAGTACGCCGTCTTCCGTGTGCCAGGGACGGATCATATCTTTGACGATGATAATTTTTTTAAAGTTGTCATCGATATGACGGAACGGGCGAGATTCCTGTTCGGTTTTTTCGTGTGTGTCAAGATGCAGCGCGGATTGGATGTAGTAGCGGCGGCTGCCTTGATTACAGACGAAATCGACTTCCGTACGTTTTCGTTGATTGTGCTCGCGAATTTCCACGACGCCGACATCGACGTTATAGCCGCGCACGAGAAGTTCATTGTAAATCATGTTTTCCATGAGGTGCGTTTCCTCTTGCTGGCGGAAATTCAGACGCGCGTTCCGGAGTCCGAGATCTGTGAAATAATATTTCGCTGGCGTGCGGATGTACTTGCGCCCTTTGATGTCGTAGCGTGTGGCCTTTTGAATAATGAACGCATCTTCCAGATGGGTGAGGTAGGAATTGATCGTGTTGATGGAAAGTCCTTTTTCGCCGTTACTTCGGAAGGTATCAAATATTTTTTGTGGATTTGTCAAGGAACCAATGGAGGATGCGAGAATGTTTACAATATCGTCAAGGATATCCGTGCGGTGGATGTGATTGCGCTCGATGATGTCGCGGAAATATGTTTGTGAAAAGAGTTCTTTGAGGTAGGCGGACTTTCCTTCGGGCGTGTCTTGCGCGAGGACGAGCGGCATGCCACCGTACGTCATGTAGTCTTGCAGCGCTTCGTAACGGTCACCGGGATATGCGGGGAGAAATTCGGAGAAGGAAAGCGGATGCACGCGCACTTGGTCGCCGCGGCCGCGAAATTCCGTGATAATGTCTGTGGAAAGAAACCGAGAATTGCTGCCCGTCACATAGACATCGATGTTTTTTTCGTATAGAAGACCATTCAAGACCAGTTCGAAGTGATCGACCATCTGGATTTCGTCGAGCAGGACATAGTGCATCGCATCGTCCTTGATGCAAGAAAAAAGGTAGTCATTGAACGCGGCAGGATCGTGGTGATATTTCTGATTCTGAATACGATCGAGTTCGATTTTGATAATGTGGTCATCCGGAACACCACTTGCACGCAAGGATTCGCGGAAGAGCGGATCGAGGAGATATGATTTTCCAGAGCGGCGGATGCCGGTGATGACTTTGATGAGGCCGTTTCTCTCGCGCGAGATGAGTTGTTCCAGATAGTGACGACGTACGATTTCTTTCATGATGAACTCTCCTGCAAGTGATTCATTGAAGATTTTTGCCAACATTGTCATTTTTCTTCAATAGGATATCATAAAATGAGGAATGTTTTCAAGAAATCAATCCTGAATTATTCAACGGACAAAAGATTGATGGCCTCAATCCCTCGTCATGACTAACGTAACGATACTTTCTGCCTTTCACCCAACGGGTTATGGCAGAG
>OMWS01000026.1 GCA_900314825.1 uncultured Veillonellaceae bacterium
AGATAGTATCCATACGTCCAATCCTCATCAAAAATATACGCCTGCAACGTCGCCAACGGGTGCTTCCGCCAACCTTCCATCGGCCCGTCATGAATGAGAAAGTTCTGCCGGCATCCCATCTGTGAAAGTGGTGCGCGCACAATGCCGATGAATTTCTGATAGCGGAAGCCACTCCTGAATTCCTCTTTTACCTCCGACGGCCACTCGACACCGTGCCTGTCGTAAAAAATCGCAGGTGCCATGCGCTGCGGAAACGTGCGGCCGCAGGCAGCGTTTGCCGACAAGAAGAACGCCTTGAGCCAGTCGGACATACTGTACATTTTCTGCGGCGACAAGCATTCGAGCAAGCCCTCGAGGAAAGGCTTCATCCGTTCTTCCGCCCGATACTTCAGCATATCGATCAGATTCCGTTTGAGGCAATTCCATTCTTTTTCATTTTTCGGATGGCACAGATGTTCCACGGCTTCGGCTGCTGTCTTACCTTCGCAGAACATCCGATAAAGGTCTGGAAACGTCGCAAGTCCATGCCAGCCGATCGTGAGCAGATTTGGATGTCCGTCAAGGATCATGTTGAAAAAATCCGATCCTGAAAACCCGCATGGGATGCTGTCGACAATCTCCACGATCTCATCAATCGCGAGCCGCTCGGGTACATGTCGCTCGAAATGCTCCGCCCGCGCACGCCGCTCGTCTTCGGGGCTCAACACGATGACGACTTTGCCGGAATGCGTCACCGTGCGCCAGCTCTCGCGCACTTTCGCCAGTTGAAACTCCTGCTCGGACGAATACCGCAAGTACAACCGATTGTCTGCACCAAACCTCTCGCTCGTGCGCAGGCGGTCACACATCCATGTCAATTCCTTGACATCATATGCATCTTCGAGAACGATTGGCTCCGGTGAACCAAGCTGTGCGAGAAATTCTTTCAGATGCGATATTGGCCGCGTGCGTTTTATCTCATAATCCATCGATATCCCCATTCTTAATATGCCAGATACAATCGCGCCTTCTCCACGCCCTGCGCGGACAACTCCGCATAAATCTCTTTTGCATACTTGCTGCTGGCTATAACAATATCTTTTTCCGCCACGCATGCGAGGTCTTGTGGACGCAAAATCGTCCGATGGAAGAGTTCTTGTCCCGATTTCCCCTTGTCACAAATCTGGAACGAATCCACGCCTTCTTCCAGCAGCTGCTCCATGTATTTCATTCCGTCGGTGCCGGCGCCATAGACGATAAACGCCTCATCTTTGTGCGCTCGGGAATCAAACGCCGGCACCCCTACCATTTTACGCAAAAACCAATATCCCATCTCCGCTTTGCTCGGCACCATCGGTGTCGTGAGGATCGCCCGATTCATTTTCACTACGCTATCGAACAGCCATGCGGCCTCCTCGTCTAGCATTTTGATGATAGCCGCACGATAAATCCGAAGCTGCTCTTCGCTCGGAAGCATGAGCCACGTATGCGAGAGCGCGCTGACGACCGTCGCGATGTTCTCACGCGTATCCTGTGAAACACGAAATGCGCCGATGTTTGGAAAACCGCCGCGCTGCTGTGCCGTCGGGTCTTCCTGAAAATATTTCGTTTCCGCCACAACGCTGTCGAACAAATATTTCGTTGCTGTCGCAGCGTCCGAGTATCTCGTCCGTTTCCGGTTCTGCGAACGGAAATTATTCACCAGATCATGCAGGACAACCACGGCACCGTCGCGCAAGTACGGCAAGAGTGTCAAGAAATCCAACACCTCTCCCGGCAGGCAATGCACCGTATCGAGCACGAGGACATCGATATCCCCGCCGATATCTTCCATCTGCTCGATTGCCAGCCGTCCAAGATACGTTTTCTGGTTGGCATGCGGGAGATGCAGCTTCGCCTCCTCGGCAAGGTAACCCGAAGCCTTGCTGTCATCACGATAAAAGCGCTCCGCCAGATCAACGGAATGCAGGGCATACGGCTCGCCGAGCAGTTCCATACACTGCATGATGATTGCAGTTGTCCCTCCCCCAGCGACACCGACTTCCAAAATCTTTCTTGGACGGACACTTCGCAACACACCGCAGAGGAACGCTGATTCGAAAGAACTCATTTCCGGCTCGCCTTCCGGCACGTTCAGTTTCGGCAGAATCTGCTGTCGCGGCTCTTCATAGAGCTCGATGGATTGATAATACATACTTTCACCTCATTCAATTATTGAAAATCATACGCGCCATTCATGATGCCACCGTAATGACAAGATCAATCCTCCGATGGATGCGGAGTTTCCCCTTGACTCGATGCACCTGCACACGATCACCCTCGCGGTCGAAAATCTTTACGGGGAGATTGCCCAATTCCGCCAAGACCATGTCCTTCGTGATGAAGTTCAGGGTATCGAATATCTCAAGGCTCTCATGCTGCTCCGTCAGATACGTACGCCATTCCTCCAGATGATCGACGATGGACAATCCATTGTCTAACCCATAATGTTCTTCATACGTGTTCCGATAATCCGGCGCGTTCAGGAGGATGACGCCGCCCTGCCGCGTGACCCGTACCATCTCCCGCAGGCAGGCTTTCCAGTCTGTCACGTGCTCCAAAACATACCAGCACGTCACGACATCGAAGAAACGATCCTTAAACGGTAGCTGCTCCCCATACCCCCAGACAAATCTCTTTTTCCACTCCTGCGGAAATGAAAAATCATCGATCTTCTGCTTGCAAAAATCAGCTTTCCATTGGCAGCAATCCAAACCATATCCATCAACGCCCAGCAACAAAGCATGGAAAAGGGATGTCCCGCACCCGCAGCCCATATCAAGGTATTTCTTCCCAGCGACAAAGAGCGGTTCGAACGAGGAATCCTGATAATGCCACCTCATATGGTTCATCCAAGCATTCTTCACATCCCGCCCCGTATATTGGCCGATTGACCGCTCCGCAATATGCTGATCCATGATCTGCCTGCTCGGGCAATTCAGCTGCCAAGCATAGAGATCTTCAAAATAAACATACGAATGCAACCCCATCGTTTCCAGTTGCATGACCGCCGGAGCAAAGTCCAGCATGGTAATGATGATGCGGATATCCGGATATGCTTTCGCATGCTCGACGGGATAAACCGTAAAATGAGAGGTTCCCCCCCATTTTTTAGAATCGTTGTCGATAAAAAATAAAATTTCCTTATCAAAGCGAAGCATCTGTGCGCACTGTTTCCCGATCTTTCCTGCGCCGAACAAAATAACAGGTTCTTTTCCCATCTGATACGCCTCCTTAAAAAACTTTCTAAGTTCCCTCACAATTCCAGCAGCTGCTTCCATTCTTTTAACCGCACATCCGCATCAAAAATAGATTTGATCCGCTCGTAGTTCTGCTCCACATACCGTTGCTCCTGGAAGATGCGGACATCGTCCCCGATCTCGTCAAGCGCGTACAAACCGAATCCGAAATTCTTCCACGTCTCGTACGACTGCGTATGCCGCTCGAAAAAGAAATTGACGCCCATGTAGGCCATCATGCGGATGGATGTGTGCGATGCATCCTCTGTCAGATAAAAGACGGCCGCATCCATCTGGTTCAAGAACGCGACGTATGCATCCGCTTCCATGAATTCCCGCATGGAATGGAACTGGCCGCCGAAAATCGCCCGGCCTTTCGCCTCGATCTCCTCGCGGTAATCCATGTCGCCATACGACGTGATGGCGTAGACCTCGATCTTGCCGGCAAACGGCGCGAGCAGATCCAAGATTTCCGTCACGCGGTTGTATTCCCGGTAGCACGAATGGTTGATCAAGATATGCGGCACTTGGTTCTTCGGCTTCGGCGGACGCGGGAACGGCATCGTGTAGTCGACGTTCCAGAAGGGCGCGATCTTGATGTCGCGGTCGAGGATGTCCGTGTCCAAAAAGGATTTCAAAACGTCTTCCATGCCGCCCTTCCAGAGAATCACGCGGCAATGGCGAAGCGCGCGCTCGATATTCGCCGCATTGGACGGAGCGCGCCCGAATCTGCCGGACCACGGGAGCAGGATCCCCTTTTCCTTCAAAATCTCCCGCCGCTCGTGCAGGAGCTCCCGCATCGCGGGGCTCAGGAACTCCCCGTGGATGATGACGCGCTCCGCGCTGCGGAGCAGCCGGTCAAACGATGCGATGCGCGCGTCGGCCTCCGCGTCATAGGCGAACGGCCCGTCCAGGAGCAGCACGTTGTGCTGTTTCCTGTCCATCCGTTCATACAAATCCCACAAGTGGTAGCCGTCGAGCGGGTTCGCGCTGCCGAACGAATGGACGACGAACATATGCTCCCGCATGTCAAAGCCCAGCCTCAATTGCTCCATCAGCGGGACGATGAACTTCTGGTCGGGGATCACATGCACGTAGCGGTACGTCCCCTGCGGCACGAACGCGCGCCCCGCCCGGCCGTAGAACTCCGCCGCCGCCCGCATCTCCGGCGAAAGCGCCGATGTCGGCGCCGGCACGTAGAACCACTGCGTATATCCGAGCTTGCGGAGCTGCGGCCAGAGGTGCGCGCGGTCGCGCAAGACTGTCAGGACGACGACGTCCTCCGCGAAAAACGGCGCGACGACGGGGATGCCGCACGCATCCGTCCCCTGCGCCTCCGGATTGTTGTCGAAAATCCCAGTGACCCGCTGGCCGAGCGGCAGCGAAAAAATCATCCCGTTCGACTTCGAATTGCCGAAGAGAAACATCCGCTTCCCCCGCACGGCGGATTGCAGCTCCGCCAGATCGACCTTCCGCCACGCATGGTCATAAATGACTGGCTGTTTTTTGTCTTGCTTGTTCACATCATCACCCCACAAGGACAAATCAAAGATCTCTCAAAAAGCGAAATTGTTCCTGTCTTTTATCATTCTGGAACACTTTCCAATCAACACTTCCAATCAAGCGGTTCAATGGTTGAAACGCTTTTTCGGGGTGGACAACCGACAGAAACAGCGCAAACCGCGCTTTGATCTGGTCACGGCGACGGTGAAGATACTGCGTCTCAGGAGGTTTGATGCGCCCGATCATGGCATCGATCTCCCGTACGACCTTCTGATTGTCCCTGCGCACGTCTGCTTCCGCCGCATTGCACAACTGCTCCAAAACAAAGGTTTCCAGAGCCCCTTCATGATCCAACGGAATCAGCACGCCGCAATATTTCATCTCATAAGATATGCCGTCCTGCCCCTGGAGATGAAAGACCTCCCACTCCGCCTGATAAATCCGTCGACGGTTCCCTTCAGCTCCGCCATATTCCTGCCGACACAACGCGTCCAGCAACGTCTGCATCATCGTTTCCGATTTTGCATCATCATGATCCGCCAGGACTACGACCCTATCAAACCGATCGGATGCCAACGCCAATTGATTGATGTGCAGGACTTCCTGCAATGCCTCCGTGAAATCATGACCTCCCACCCAAGTGATCGCAATCTCTTTCCCGGATGCATTATCATACCAACAGGTTTCTTCTGTACAGTCCAATTGCGTTTTAGGGTCTTTTGTATATGCAATTCCGCACAATCGTTCGAGGTAATAGCTGAGCAAAATTGCATCGGTCTCTCCTTCGCATAGTATGATGCTTCTCCCCATCATCTCAACTCCAGCTGATATTTACGGGCGTCAAAAACATTCCGCCCCTGTAATTGGCGCACTTGCACACGCCCTTGTCCATCATTCCTCATGGTCGTGACAGAAAAATCCTCTGTCCCTGCCTCGTTTGCTGCCGATAAAAAATGATCCAAGAATTCCAGATTATGGGTCGTCATGAAAACCTGCGCATCGTATTTCACGGCGTATCGGATCAGGTTTCTGCAAAACGGCTCCTGCGCCCCCGGATGGAGCGTTGCATCCACCTCATCGATGCAAAAAATCCCGCCAGGATTCAAGACAATCACACCCAGGATATAGTACCAACGTTGCAGTCCCTCGCCAAAGGCATACAACGGCAACAGCCTGCCGCTGCGAAGTTTCAAGCTGATCGGTGCCGACATGGCATCCGGATAGGGGATGGACTCGAGGTTTTCTACATCTGGAAACACTTCTTGAAAATCCTGCAGAAAGGCCTCCATCCGCCCCTTGGTTTTCAATTCCCGATAAATCTTGATGGTATCGCTCTGGTTTTGATGTCCGAGGAGGCCGATGTACCGTGCCATCTTGTTGGGGGGATAGACGGGAATCGCAGCCATCGGCACCCCGATATCAAACGTCCGATTTTTTTCTTCTGAAATAATCTGCCAGCGTGCTACAACCTGCTCCGGCATCGGCCTCAATTGATGATTTTCTACGATGAATGAAAGTCCCGGCATCATCAAACGCTCTGTCGCATTGCTTTCCGAAGTATTTCCCATCATCCGGACCCTGTGACGAAAGGTTCGTGTCATTCCGTCCTCTTCCCGTCCAAGAAAATGCATTTCATCCGCATCTGTAGATATTTCATGAAAAGAGGTCTTGATGTTGTCCGACAAGCTATATGCAGTCATTTGCCCCATCTGATAATCCCTGCTGACGGCAATCGAAAAAAACGGGGCGAGGTTGAACCCGCAAGCCCAGCCGAAAACACTCGCCAGCAGCGATGTCTTGCCGACATTATTGTCTCCAACAAAGAAATTGAATCGCTTCAAATGATCCAACCGCAATCGATCAAACTTTCGATACCCTTTGACCTCAAAAGTTTGCAGCATAAAGCAACCTCCACCTCACATATTCATTGGAAGGAATCCTCCACCCCGTAAAACGCATACACCGCCGCAACGACCCGCCGCACGTCCTCTTCCGTCAGCCCGTAGTACATCGGCAGCCGCACGAGGCGGTCGCTTTCTTGCGTCGTGTAGCGGTCCGTGCCGTGGAAGCGGCCGTATTTGCGGCCGGCGATGGCCGAGTGGAGCGGGACGTAGTGGAAGAGCGCGATGACGCCGTGCGCTTTCAGGTATGCAATGAGCGCCGTGCGCTCTTCGATGTCCTTTGCTTTCACGAAGAAGAGATGCGCGTTCATCGCGCAGCCCTCCGGCACGACGGGGAGTTCGACCCTGCCTTTTTCCGCGAGCGGCGACAGGAGCGTCTCATAGAGATGCCATGAGCGCAGGCGGTCCTCATTGATCTCGTCCGCGATCTCGAGCTGCGGCCAGAGCAGTGCCGCCGAGAGGTCGCTCGGCAGGTACGATGAGCCGACATCGACCCACGAATACTTGTCGATCTGTCCGCGCAGGAACTGCGAGCGGTTCGTGCCCTTCTCGCGCAGGATCTCCGCGCGCTCGATGAGCTCCTGCCGATTCACGGCAATCGCGCCGCCCTCTCCCATACTGTAGTTCTTCGTCTCGTGGAACGACAAGCAGCCGAAATCGCCGATCGTGCCGAGCGCCCGGCCTTTGTACGTCGCCATCATGCCCTGCGCCGCGTCCTCGACGACGAGCAGATTGTGCCGCCGCGCGATATCCATGACCGCATCCATCTCGCACGCCACGCCGCCGTAATGCACGACCGCAATCACGCGCGTTTTCGGCGTGATCGCCGCCTCGATCAGACGCTCGTCGATGTTCATCGTATCCGGCCGGATATCGACAAACACCGGCACGGCGCCGCGCAATACGAACGCATTCGCCGTCGAGCAAAACGTATACGACGGCAAGATCACCTCGTCGCCCGGCTCAAGATCGCAAAGAATCGCCGCCATCTCCAGCGCCGCCGAGCACGAAGGCGTCAGCATCACGCGCCTTGCGTGCATCCGCTGCTCCATCCATTCCTCGCATTTCGCAGCGTAGCCCGCATTGCCGCGGAGGTTTCCATGACGGAAATCATCCTCGATGCAGGCGAGAGATTCGTCGAATTTCGGTGGGATATTAAACGGTATCGTCATGCTCATTCCTCCAGACAATCTCTTCATTCAATTCCCGAATACCGACAAAGGATTGTTCCGGCAATTGAAACGGAATCGTAAGATCCTCTTGCGAAAGGCTTTGCAACCACCATCGCGCATCCTCGAATCCCAGCTGGCGGCGGAAATTCACGGTTCCCGACAAGCGCGGATTGCACTCAAACACATAAAACACGCCATTCTCTTCGCGCATCTGCAAATCAATCGAACCGTGCAACTTGATATGCGCGGCGATCTTTGTGCAAATCGCAAAAATTTTCTCCTGATACTCCGGACGCGCCAATTCAATGAACGATGTATAACCCGCCTTTGACAATATCCGCCGTAGCGGCAATGCGACGACGTGCCGCCCGCCATCACCGGAAAACACGGGAACGGTATACTCCGAATCCGGCGTGCCGACACAACGTTGAATAATTTGATCGCCTTTTCGATCCAGCCAACGCGCGAGCTCTGCTTCATCGTGAGCGATGCGGAGGCTCTTGCTCCCGCAACTGAACGCATCCTTCAGCACGAGTGGGAACGTCCCTTGCTCTTGATATTCTGCTGCGCGCCATGTCGGGAGGAATGGCAGCCCCAAGGATTGCAGCAGACCTTGCGTCTTTTTCTTGTCAAAAAATACATCATACACAGCCGCATCATGAAGGAACAGGCGGATGCCCTGCGCTTCGATTACGTTCCTGCGACGGCTCAGCGCCGCGATTTCCTGCTCGTTCGACGGGACGATGACATCGATGTGACACGTTTCCGCAATATCCAGGAGCGCATGGAGGTATGGTTCTTCTTCCTTGCACGGCGGCACCTGGAAGCATCGCTCCACCTTGTTCATGCCGCAAGGATATGGATACATATCACAACCATAGAGATGCCCGACTTCCGGCGCAACCTCGGGCTGCAAGCATTTCAAGATGCTGTTGCCAACGTCACCGCTGACCGCCGTCACCAACACATTCTTTTTCCACATACGGCTGCCACCTCCCCCGATACCGCAAGAGCGGGTCGCAAAGTTTTTCTTGGAGTCCCGGATCCTTTACCCGGATTTCCTGCAACAATGGCTGCACATCATAGTCCACAATCCGCCACGCGCAGTCCCGTGTCACCGTATCGTACACGATATAACTGCACCCCTGCCCGTCGCGCTGCTGGCCGAGCGAGCCAGGATTATAGATCTTTGTCCGGCCACAGGACTTCATCATCTTATGATGCGTGTGGCCCAAGAAGACGACATCATATTTCTGATAAGCCTCCACAGGCACAGCATCCTTGTCCGGATACAGCCGCCCCTGCGTCGGGCGGTCTGGCGTGCCATGGAAAAATCCGATGCACAAGCCGTCCGCCACAAGTTCTGCGCCATCCGACCAAGAACGGACAAACGTCCACACTTCATCTGGCAGTTCTTTCAAGTGCCGATAGCTCGAACCGTAACGGCGCACGAGCTCCTCCGCATCCACCTTGCCAGCGAGCGCATCTAGTGCAAGTTCCTCATGGTTGCCACGCAGGCACGTCAAGGAAGAAAGCTCTTCCAGCCGGTGGAAGCACTCCGCCTGCCCGTAGTAATAGCCGAAGACATCGCCGAGGAAATACCATTGGTCTGCATGTTCCTCCGCCATCTGCGCCAGCGCCGCACGGAACGCGTACGCATTGCCGTGGAGGTCGCTGAAAACAAGCAGTTTCATGCGCGTCCCCCGCTTTCCAGCATCCACCGCAACGTATCTTGAAGCGCGTATCCAGGGACAAATCCAAGTTCCGTGCGGATTTTTTCCTGCGACACGATCCAATGGTCATGTTCCTGCGCATCCGTCCCCGTGAAGGAAATCCGGCTCTTGCCGCCGCAAAGGTCGCGGCAGAGCTCCGCCGCTCGGAGGTTGCTGTACGACCGTGCGCCGCCCAAATTGTAAAGGCCGCTCTTCTTTGCACCGAGCGCCACGCAAAGCGAACGCGCGACATCACGCACATCGATGTAGCTCTGCACTCTGCCGCCCTGCCCGTACAGCGTGATGGGTTCGCCCTTCTCTGCTTGGGCAAGAACGATAGGGAGGAAACTCCGACGCATGCCAACGCCGACAGGCGCGGCCATGCGCAAGACGACGGTCGTGCAATCCGGATGCACGTTCCGATAGATGTCCAGCAATTGCTCGCCGAAAAATTTCGTCGCGTGGTACACCGTCAGCGGCGCGATCGGATGCTGCTCATCGATCGGCTCGCATCGCGGACGGCCATACACGCCGATGCTCGACAGATAAACAAAATGTCTGCATCCGTCTGCGAGACGCAAGACATCTTGCATCCCTTGCGCGTTATCCTGGATCACATCCGCCGCATCAAACGCCATATCAAGATTTGCCGCGAGATGGAGCACTGCATCAAATACGCCGAGCTTCTCTCGCAAACGTGCAAAATCCTCGCACTGCCCCAGCCGCGATGAAACATACGGCACGCCCGCCACCGCGCACGCAGCGGCACGACCGAGGCCGATGACTTCATGCCCTTCTTTGCGCAGCAGCGCCGCCGCATAGCGTCCGACAAACCCATTGATGCCTGTCACCAGCACGCGCATAGAATCCCTCTTTCCTCGTCGGAAAATCGGATGCCGCCGTCAATGTCCTGCCAGCATCTTTTTCTCCGGGTCATAGCTTTTCACAAGTGAACGCCCTTCGTCGTCCCAACGTTCTTCGCCGATGATGCGCCAGTCCTGGCAACGCTGGCAGACCGAAGGCAGTTCACCAAACCGATGCGCAAGATGGAGCTCCACAAGCTTACGATTCCTCCGCGCCCAGATATCCGCGATGGATTCGTCGCGGACATTGCCAAAGGTCGTCTCTGCATCCGCATCCAATGCGCATGTTGCGACGTTGCCCTCCCATGTAATAGCACAGAGGCCGACAGCATAACCGCAAGCAGCGCGTTTCGTCTCTTGCCTCTTCAATGCATCAATCTCGACTTTGCCGCCCCATGTGATCGCGCGCCTGCGTGTCGTCCACGCGCCGCGTTCCCGCCAATACGAAAGAATCTGTTCCACCTCCGCATGATTCTCCGGCAGATCGAGCACCTTGACTTCCGCGACCATATCCGTGAGCCCGCGCCGACGCTTTCTCTCGAGAAAATAGGCGACGTTTTCATAAATCTTGTCGCGGTCAGCGCCGCGGCTCACGCGCTCGAGGACCTCTTTGGAAAATCCGTACACGTCAAAGCTGATGAAGTCGATGCCGGAATCGAGCAGCATATCCGCCATTTCCCGGTTCAGCAACGTCGCATTCGTATTCATGCAGATATTCGTGAGCCCGCGCTTTTTTGCGTAATCAATCATGAAATACAGCTTATACTGCGCGAGGAGCGGCTCGCCGTAAAAGTCGAGCCAGACCCGTGCATGCGGGCTCTTTTCTGCGATCTCATCCACGATCTTCCGATAGAGCTCCATGTTCATGTAGCCCCGCGGACGCGTCAGCTTGTCATTGTTGCACATGATGCAGTTCAGATTGCATCGGTTCGTGATCTCAATGGCCACATTCAAGGGGAATTCGCTTTTCTTCAAGCGTTTTTCCAGTTCATACACGTCTTCGTACAAAATCTGCACGCTCCTCCGATATATCGTCATTTCCTGCTGGCAAGGACGATATATCGTCGGATGTTAAGCCGCGTATTTCTGGCGCGTACTAACGTCCACCCCCCCCGAGCTTTTGCATGGCTTCGCGGGCTTCGTAGCTGCGAATCATCGGATGGCCTTCTTCATCCCAGCGGTTTTCGCCGACGATCTGCCAATCGTGGCAGTTCCGGCAAAGTTCCGGCAAGGCATCCCAATCATGCGCGAGTTGGGGTTTCAAGAACGTTTCGTTGCGGCGCTGCCAGATGGATGCAATGGATTCTTTCTTCACGTCGCCGAAGACATTCTTCGCATCGACATCCATGACGCATTGCGCGACGAGGCCATCCCATGTGATGGCGCAGATGCCGACGGCATCGCCGCAGGCATAGCGGTCATCCATGCGCTCCATCTTGCTCGCGATGTCCTCCATCTGACCGCCCCACGAAATGAGCCGCCGCGTCGTCGTCCACGCGCCATGCATGCGGCCGTATTCCAGAATCTGCGGAATCTCGTCCTTGTTCTCTTCCATCTCCATGGCCTTGAGCTCGATGATTGGCTTCTTCATGCCGCGCTCGCGTTTGCGGTCGAGCAGGTACTCAATGTTCGCGTAAAACTTGTCGCGGTCGGCACCGACACGGATGGACTCATAGACCTCTTTCGACCAGCCGTCACAATCGATGCTGATGAAATCAAGCCCCGCGTCGAGAAGCATCTCCGCCATCTCGCGATCAATCAGCGTACCGTTCGTGTTGATGCAGAGATTCTTCATGCCCTTCTTCTTCGCGTAGTCAATCATGTAGTAGAGCTTCCAGCGCACCAAGAGCGGCTCGCCGTAAAAATCCAGCCACAAACGCGTATAAGGATTTACCTCCGCCGCCTCGTCCACGATTTTCTTGTAAAGGAAAATATTCATGAACCCGCGAGGACGCGTCAAGCGGTCATTCAAGCACGTCGTGCAATTCAAATTGCAATGGTTGCCGACCTCGATGATGAGGTTCAGTGGGAAATCGCTGAGTTTGTAGTTCTTCTCGATTTCCGCTACGTTTTCATACATATGGTTCACTTCCTAATTCATCAAGCGAGCTTAGATTTTCATATCTTTGCTGCTTCGCTCCAGCTCCACGCTGCGCTCCGGGACGATGACCTTGCCCGCATCCACATCGTGCGCGACATATGCGCCTGCGCCGACGAGGACACGATCTCCGATCTGGACGCCATTCTTCACCGTGCAGTTGTTTCCGAGGAAGCACTCGTCCCCGATCTGCACCTGCCCAGCTACTGCAACGGATGGAGCAAAAAAATTGTAATCGCCCACCTGTGTGTGATGGCAGATCGTCACACCAGCCTCGAAGAGATTCCCATCTCCGAGGTGGACGAACGGCTGAATCACGCAACCCGGCAGGACGATCGTGCCCTCGCCGATGCATTCGGCATCCACGCGGGATTCCCGGCTGATGAACGACGCGAGCGTGTACCCGTCCGCCTTCAGGCGTGCCGCCATCGCGCGGCGCATTCATTTGACGGTATCCGATCGTCAGGAGAATCTGGAAATCCTTCCCAGCCAGCCGTTCCCTCAAATGTTCATACGGCAGTACCCCCCCCCGAATTGGACAATTGTCCATTATCAAGATACTTTTCATTCACCGTATATCCAAGCAAGCGATAGCGTTCCTCATGCTCCACATACCAGCCGACGAGCTCTGAAAAATCCGTATGTCCGAAAATCACGATGTTCTGCATAGCATTCCCTCACTTGTAGCTGTACCCCTCGCCCATGTCATACGTCGTGCATTTCGCCGGAATGACCATGTGATACGGTTTCACGTCGTGGCTGACATACGCTGCCGCGCCGATCATTGCGTGATGACCGATCGTCACGCCGTTGCGTGCCGTCGCGTTGTTGCCGAGGAAGCAATTGTCCTCGACCGTCACGTGTCCCGAGAGCGAGACCGATGGCGCAAAGTAGCAGTAATTGCCTACGACGTCATGGTGGCCGATGAGCGTATGATCGACGATGTAATTGAAATCCCCCAATTTGGCAAACGGATGGACGACGACATCATCGAGCAGGATATTCCCTCGTCCGATATCTCCATGCACGATCGCGCGCGGGCTGATGAAATCGACGAGGCGATACCCCTCTGCCAGCAGCATCTCCACGAGCTTCTTCCGGTTTTCATTCATATTCGTATAGCCGACCGTCATGAGGATACCAACCTCGCCTTTCGGGAAATGCACATCCAGTTCATCGAACGGGATCACATCGCCATCGGCATAGGCGCGATTGACCGTATAGCCGCGCACGCGATACATTCCATATTTCTCGCAGTAAAACGCTATGAGCTCCGAAAAATCCGTATGCCAGAAAATCACGATATCCTGCATCGATTGCTGCACCTCCTTTTGTCCTCAAACGTCAAACGATAGAATGCTTGCCAACGTCCCCGCCGCCGTGTAAAATAAAACCAAGAAAGCGGGGATGCCTATGAAACGCAAGCGAAACACCAAGCAGGATTCCGACACAAAGTTCTATGAACGCACCTACGACAAAGCCGCCAAAAACGTCATCGCGACGCGGCAATTTCTCGCTATGATCCTGCACGAGCGCGTGCCGGAATTCCGGCCGTTCAGCCTTGATGTCATCGAGCGCGACTGCATCGACGGGACACCTCTCGTCGATGTCGTCCCCGTCGATCCTGGCCAGACGAACCGCAAACGCCCGAAAAAGATTCGTGGCCTGAATACCGAGCAAAGCGACGAAGACGAGGGCTACATCACGTTCGATGTCCTCTTCTATGCCCGCGTGCCCGGGAGCGGCAAGCGCATCAAACTCCTCATCAACATCGAGGCGCAACGAAGCAATCCGAGATACCGCCTCTTCTCCCGCGCTTGGTTCTACCTCTCTCGACTCGTCTCCTCGCAAAAGGAGCGCGACTTCACCGGCGAAGACTACGACAGCATCTGCAAGGTCTACACCATCTGGCTTTGCTTCTATCTGCCCGAGGGTGAGGAAAGTTCCATCACATCTTACCGTTTCCAGCCAGAATGCCTCGTTGGAAACCACAAAGAACCAGAAAGCGTCTACGACCTCGCGGACATCATTATGATCCATATTGGTGATGACGATGATACTGCCGACACCCTCCTGCGGTTCCTACGTCTCGTTTTCTTGAAGCAACTGACAGAAAAGGAACTCACGCAGAAACTGCAAGATGATTTTGGTTTGAAACCGAATGAAGAAACTGGAAAGGAGTTGACTGATATGTGCAATCTCAGTGCCGGCCTGATGGAACGTGCAGAAGCGAAATTCAAAGCCGAGGGCAAAGCTGAGGGCGAGGGAAACATCATCCTCAACATGCTCAAGGAACATATGCACCTTAACGCCATCGAACGCTTCACCGGCTGGACAGCCGGTGAGATCCGCGCGCTCGCCGAAAAGAACGGCCTCGCAGTCGAGTGAACATCCTTCCATCATCCCGCAGCATCACGCTGCGGGATTTTTTGGTTCACTTGCCAGCCGCCTGCAGTTTCGCCTCGATGAAATCCACCATTTCCCCGACGTTTGCGAGCTTCTGGAGCTCCTGCGCCGGGATCTTGATGCGGAACTGTTTCTCCATCGCGACGACGAGGCGGATCTGCATCAGCGAATCCCAGTCCTCGATATCATCCGCATCCGTCTCGCGCGTGAGCACGAGCTCGTCGTCATCAAACACATCGCGGAAAATATCCTGCACCTTTGCAAAAAGTTCATCCTTCGTCATGAGAAATTCCTCGCTTTCATTTTCCTGTCAAAAACATCGCCACCAAGATGGCATCTTTGTACTTCACAGCCTTTTCCAGCGTGCGCTTCCGCGTAGGGAAGCAACGCTTTTCCAGGATTTCGAATCCTGCGGCTTCGACCATTGCGGCGACGTCTTCGACGGTGCGGAACAGGTAGATGTGATCTTTGACCGGCGCGTTGACGGGTACGGAAAGGAACACATGCCCCCCCCGAATGGACATTGACCGCAAGCTCCCGAGCAGGCGCAACGGTTCTTCCACATGTTCGAGGACTTCGCACATCGTGATGAAATCATATCCTGCCCCCGGCGCCTGTTTCGTGACATCCGTACATTGGAACTGGCACTGGCAGAACTCTTCCTCCGTCAAGAAATGCTGCAAAAGCTGCTGCGTCATGCGCAAGCTCGTTTCGGACAAATCGGCCGCCGTATACGCCGAGCACCGTCCCATGCGGACAGCATCGCAAAAGTATTTTCCGTGTCCTGGGCCGATTTCGAGATACGTACCACCTGCCGGTGCATATTTCTCATAAGCTTCGGAGAAGAACCGCAAGCACGCGCGATGTTGTGGCCAGAGGTAGAGCGAGAGGCCGAGGCCGATCATGTACTTCCACATATATGATTCATCGAAGTATACATTCGCGGCTACTTCCGAGAATTTGTGATACCGGTAATCATCATGCTCGATGAAATACTTCGTCTCTTCCATCGTATCGTCGCAGAACATCAGATAGGCTTCCGCGAGCGAAGCGACGGTCTCGCCCTGCAGAAGATAAAATTGCAGGAGGCGTTCGCAATCTGCCGCCTCATCATCGATCAGCTGCTCGGACAGGCCGCGCAGATACTTCCCTTGCATCGGACGCTGCGCGGCAATCTGCGCCACAAGTGTTTGCAGGTCATTTGTCTCCATGTTCTACCTCCACGAGTTCCAATAGTCCGACATCATCGTGATAGAGGAATGCGACGCGCCTTCCACCGATGGCCACTGCTGGTGCGGGAGGCTGCACAAGGAAATATCCATCGTCTTGCATCGCTATAATCGCCCGCTCCAAGTCTTCCGCTTCATAACAGATGTGATACGGCGTATTCCCCATCTTGCGCAGCTTCTTGTTGTCGAAGGGGCTCCTCTCTTCCGGCTCGACGAGCTCCACGACTTCTGTTCCATTCTTCAAAAAACATATCCGAATGCTTCGGTCGTCATCTTGCACGACGCCCTCCAACTCCTCATATCCGAGCTTTTGGAAAGCCGCACGCGCAGCCTCCATCTGCTTGACGTAATAGCCGATGTGATGTACTTTCATGCACCTTCCACCTCGATGAACCGCGCTTGCGGCACGTATCCTTTGAGCTCCAGCCGCCAGACCGTCCGCCCGTCTGCGTCCTCGCGGACTTTCGTGAAGCCGAAGCTCTCATAAAGTCCTGCGACCATCTTGTTCTTTTTCGTTGGCAGGTACTCGCCGAGGAGCTCCGTGCACCCCGTCGCTGTTGCCCGCTGCACCAAAACATCGAGCATCGCCTGCTCCATGCCGCGCTTCAGCACGCGGCAGCTCATGAGCCAGAGGTCGATGCGGAGCGCCGCGCCCTCTTTTTTTCCGATGACGACGGAGATGAGGCCATTGTCGCCGAAGCGATCGGCGAGGCGGCCGTAGAGCGTCACGCACGCCGGGTCGTCCGCCATGCGCGCAATGTCGGCGCGCGTGTAGCGGCGCGTCGTCAGGTTGAACTGGTTGCTCTTGTTCGTCAGCTGCGCGATGCGGTCGAAATAGATGCTCCGGAACGGCGCAATTACCGCTTTCATCTGGAGCGAGGCGAGGAAGTCGTCATAGCTGCCGAGGCTCTGCTGGAGCTCGCGGCGTTCGCGATTTTCACGGTACGTCTCATTCCGTTTCCGATCGTCGTCCGAGATGGCAACGGGCTCGAAATATCCCGCTTCCTCGATGGCTCGGATGTACGAAAACACGTCGCCGCCCGTGACTTCCGGCACAGCGACCTCCGGCATTGTCTCGCGCACGATGGCGCGTTCCGCCGGGTTGTCGTCGAGGAAGACAAGGCTGTCCGTGCCGATGTTGATCTCCTCCGCGATGGCGCGGATGTTCTCGTTCTTCGGCAGCCAGTTCGCGCGGAACGCAACAAAATCCGAAACGGCAAGCACGCTGTCCGGATGGGAAAATCCGCTCTTCGCCACGTCTTCGTCATTCTTTGAGCAGACAGCGAGCAGCACGCCGCGCTCGCGCAACGCTTTCACATACCGTTGGAACGTCGTGAATGCTTCCGCTGCTGCCGTTTCGTGGCCGATGGCAATGCCGTCGAGGCCGTCGTCACCGATGACGCCGCCCCAGAGCGTGTTGTCGAGGTCGAGCACGAGGCATTTCTTCATCTTGCCGAACATCGAGCGCAAGATGTTCGCCAGTGCGAGCGCGACTTGCGGCATCACATCATACGACATCGCGAACTTGTACGCGGCATACTGCGCACGGTCGTGCCACTTCTGCCCGCCGATGCGCGCGGAAAGGCCGTGCAGATCGCAGAGATAGAGGTCAGGCCGCTCCATCGCCGCTACCGCAAACCGTTCGTTCAACGCCGCGACATAGCGCTCCATGCCGCACGGGAGCACCGCGCCGAGACTGCCGAGCGGCGCCTCCTCCGGCACGTCGAACGTCGTCTGGATGACGGACACCTGATACCGTGCACGGAGCGCATCCCAAATAGCCGTGTACCGCACCATTTCGCGTGCGAGCTTTTCCTGTACGGTGGCAGCATCATCCCCGAGCGCCGGCCGCTCGATGAGGTTCACGACGCTCGTCAGCACGAGCACGATGTCCGGATGGAACGCATCGAGCACCTCGTTACCGAAGACAGCATCTTCGTAATACTTGTCATACTCCGACTCGTAGAAGACGGGACGGATGCCCGCGTCGAGCAAGAAGAGCTCCAGCATATCGCGGATCACCGATGTCGTGCTGCCGCCGAGGATGGCGATGCGCTTCTCGATGCGCTGCGCGTCGTCTGCCGCCAAGAGCTCGCGGCGCAGTGACTTCTGCTTGCGGAGCATGTGGTCAAAATCGTAAGGATATTGCATCATGCCATCCCCTGTCCCGGCACATAGTGAAACACCTCATCCTTCAGCCCGTCGGGGCGGAAGCCGAAATAATGGTAGACTTCCCGCATGGGATTGTTGTCGCGCACCCAGCCCACATGACGGCGCGCATCGCCGTTCAGCTCGATGTACGGTTCATAGAGCTGAAGGCCGAGCTTCTTCTGACGGTATTTCGCCCGCGAGCCCCAGAACCTCCAGTGCAGCCAGGCGCCGCGCCGGTCGAACATCGTCATCGCCGCGAGCTCGTCGCTCTCAGGATCGTGGATGACGAGGATCCGATGCTCCGCAATCGCTTTGCGCAGTTCCCCTTCATCCGGAATCTGCTCGCAATCCGGATCCATGGTTTCCGCCAAGATGTCCGCGACGCCCTGCAAGTCCTCGGGACGCGCAAACCACTTCGGATCGATGTCCTTTTTCTCCGGATGCGGATTCAGCTTCGAGATGCGCGTGAACGTCATGTAGCTCTTGAAGCCGCAAGCAAGAAGCGCTTTCCGCTCCGCGCTGTCTTCCCCATGAGACAGGAAATCCGTGATGATCTTCTTTTCCGCCGACGCGAGCTCCTCGCGCATTTGCGACGCCATCGATGCGAGCGAAGAAAATCCCCAATACAGCTGCAAATGCGTCCCGCGGTCGCGATAGAGGAACAGCGCCGCATCCGTATCGCTCAAAGAGACCTGCCCCTCAGAAATCCAGCGAGCCACCTCGTTTTCATCCATATAAAAATCCGTGATCCATTCGTCACCGTTCTGCTTCACGCGCTCGATTTTTTCGAGCACCTCGCGGACGTCACGGACAAGAACCTTTTTCCTCATGCGCGGTTCTTCAGCTCCTTTCGGTCGATCTTCCCGTTCGCATTCAGCAGCATCGCTGCAAGCGGATGCTCATGAATCATTGATGTTCTCCTCCATAAGCTCCCGCTCATAGCGGAGACGTTCCCGCCCCTTCGGAGATTTCCCCGCTTTGATCCGCTCGCGGATCAGCCAAGATTGCGTTACGCCGATCGTGACTCTGCCGTTGAAGACGATCCTCTGATAGACCTCATACCCGCGAAGCGAGTCCCTTGCCAGCGAAATCGTCTGTTGGATTTGTTCGTACGCATGCTTCAACTTCGAAGATTTCAGTTCGATGAAGTATGCCTCTTTCAAGTCATCATTCAACAGCAAATAATCGCACCGCTCCGTGGCTTTGTCGCGGATCAGCCCGCCATCCACATGGAACAGCCGGACGGATTGCTGTTTCTTGTTGATGCCACGATATTCCGAACGATTTTCCTTTGCGACCACAAACGCAGCATCCGGTGGACAGCAACTTTGCGCCCCCGTTAGAAAATCATGCTTCATCTCATACACCTCATGGCCGCAAGGCCAGCAGCTGTTCCATCTCGCCGTTGATTTCATCAGACGCACCATCAATGAGCTCGTTGCAAATGAGTCCTTCCTCCATCGCCTTTTCCACAAATCCGTTTTCCAAGTAGAATGCCGCCGTTTTTTCTTGCGCGAGCTGCTGCAAGGGCGGGACGATAGAAGAAGCATCCGCGCCACCTTCCTGCAACTGCGACGCATACAGCATATTATTGAACGCTCCGAGGATGTAAGGGCTGTGCGTCGTCACGAGGACGCAGTTTTTCTGACGGCCGAAAAGCCCCAGCGCTTCGGCGATCAGCTTTTGCGAATTCGGGAAAAGGTGTGACTCCGGCTCTTCCACGATGAGGAACGTCGGCTGCCCCTGCATCAGGTAATAAAAAAGCAAGTTGAACACCCAGACCGTCTCTTGCTGCCCCGAGGAAGCAAAATTGATCTTGACATATTTCCCGTTTTCAAGATTCAATCGCTCCTCTCCTGCTTCATAACTGTAGCGCCCGACAAGCACCCGGTCAATCAAAGCTTGCAGCATCTTCAGTTCTTCGAGCGGGAGCTTCGCCTGCGACGTATGGAGCGTTTCTTCCAACAATCCGCGCGTCCCCGCACGGAAATAGCTGCGCAGTTCCGTCGTCTGCCGGATGTACTGCCGCATGCAATAGTCCACGGAACGTCCCGCATCATCCAAGATGGACGCGATCTTATCCGTCAAAAGCGTCAGCGTGCTCCTTCCCGCAGGGATGTAAACGGTTTGATAAGGATTCTTGAGCAACGCACGGATTTCCTGCCAGAGGCGCGCCCGTTCTTCCTCGACATCCCAAACATACTCTGCTCCCTCATGCTCCGCAACAAATTGACGAATCTGTTCTCCGAATATAAAACGGACAACATTCCGATAAGGCTGCGACGGGAGCTCGGACAAATAGATTTCCAATACGCGATGATCATCCTCATAATAGGAAATCTTCATGTCCTCCGGCATCGACCACGAAGAACCGAACAATTGCAGGAACTTCAGACGCAACCGCTTCTCCAGATTGCGGAGCAACGACGCTGGGAAATCTTCTTCGCTCGCCCGCATCGTGATTTGGTCAAAAATTTCTTGCCCGAGCGTATTGCCATAATAAATGATTTTCGCAAGCGTGCTTTTTCCCGTCGCTTGTGCGCCTGTCAAAATGGCGAAATCACGCAATTCCAAGTCGCACGACTTGATCGGACCGAAATTTCGGATTCTGATATGCTCCACGTCGTTTTCTCTCTTTCTTCAAATGGCATGTGCCCTGCTTTACGAAGACGCGCACTGCATCAATTTTTTCCGGTCGATCTTCCCGTTCGCATTCAGCGGCATCGCGTCGATTGGATGCATGTGGCGCGGGTGCATGTAGTCCGGCACGAGCTTCTTCAGCGCGAGGCGCAGGTCTTGCTCTTTCGCGCCGCCCGTATAGAAGAGCACAATGTCGTCGTGCTCCGCGTCGTAGATGCAGGCCGCACGCTCGACGCCCGGGACGGACGAGGCTGCCGTCTCGATCTCGCCGAGCTCGATGCGGTGGCCGAGGTGTTTGATCTGGAAGTCCTTGCGCCCGTCATACATGAGCTCGCCGCGCTCGTTGTAGTGGACGAGGTCGCCCGTGCGGTAAATGGTATCTTTTTCTTTCGTCAGCGGATTCTGGACAAAGACCTCTGCCGTCTTCTCCGGATTCTTGTAATAGCCGTAAGCGAGGGAACGCCCGCGCACGCAGAGCTCGCCCTGCTCCGCACCCGCGACGAGCTCGTTCCGCTCGTTCAGCACGAGGATCGTATCCGGGCGGCAGGGAATGCCGATGGGCAGCGGCTCGTCGTCGCGGAACGCGCGATCCACCCGGTAGTACGTGCAATCGACCGTGATTTCCGTCGGGCCGTAGAGATTCGCGAAGACGGCCTCAGGCAGGCGGCGTCGCCAGGCGTTGAGCTGCTTGTTCGGCATGACCTCGCCAGCGAACAACACTTTTTTCAAGCAGGAAATGTCCACATCATCGAGCACGCCGAAATTTGCAGCTGTGCAGAGCACAGACGGCACCCAGAACACCATGTTGATGCCATGGTCACGCACGTACTCGAGGAGCCGCACGGGGAAGATGAACGCCGTGCGCGGGATGATGTCGAGCGTCGCGCCCGTATGCACCATCTGATAGATGTCGAGCACGGAATTGTCGAAGTAAAACGGCGCCTGGCTGCCGATGACATCGTGCGCATCGACGGCAAACGTCTCCGTGACCCATTTCGTGTAGTCCATGACCGACCGCTGCCCGATGACGACGCCTTTCGGCACGCCTGTCGATCCTGACGTGAACAGGACGTAGAGCACGTCCGTATCGACGATGCGCGCCGTCGTCTGCGCGATCCGCGCGGCGTCCGCCGACTCCGTCTCCATGACATCCTCATAGACGGCGATCGTTTCCTCTCCTGCGAACGCTTTCGCCGCTGCCACGTGCTTCCGATCCGTGATCACGACCTCCGGCTGGAGCGTCTCCATGATTTTCTCGATGCGCGCCTCCGGCATCTTCACGTCGATCGGCGTGTAGAAATTCCCGCTGTAGGCAGCGCCGAGGAAGCTCGCGATGGCCTCCGGCGCTTTCGGGAGGTACACGGCGACGGGCGACTTCCAGACGCTCTTCGCAATCAAAAAAGTCGCCATCTGCTGCGCTTCTCCTCGCAGCTCGCGAAACGTCACCGTCCGTTTTTCCCCGATGACCGCCGGCTTCTCCGGGAACTGCGCCGCCGTCTCTTCCAAATAATCCGTGACGAGTCTCGCCATCTTCCGCCAACTCCCTTCCATATCACGCCATCTCCACCTGCACCCGCTTCCCGCAGAATGCGATGCCGTATTGTAAGACCTCTTCGACGCCCTGCGCGCGCAGTTCGGCGAGATAATCTTTCTCCGCGATCTGCGCGAGCGCCGCTTGCGCTTCCTTTGCGAGCGCGTCCTCGCTCTCTGCCGTCTTGCACTCGATGACGATGCCATGCCCGCTCGGCTGGCGCGGGAACGCGGCGATGTCATAGCGGCCGTAGCCCGACTCGCGGTTCGAGCGGATGGCGTAGTCGCCGATGAGCGTCGCCGTCAAGCCGAGGACGAAGCCGTGATAAAACGCTTCCTTCCCCTTCGCCGCATCGAAGCTGCTCGTGAGCACCTCCAGATACTCCTGGAGGCCCTCGCGCACGGTCTCGATGTCGCCGGCCGCGAACGCCCGCATGAGGTCGATGAGCTCGATGTCCATGTCGTCGCTACGGTAGCGGTACACAACCTCGCGGCGGTAGAGCGACTGGATCTCGCGGTTCGGCAGGACGAGCACGGCCTCCTGCCCGAGGCCCGTGTCCGTGACGCTCTCCGTCGTCAGGTAGCCGGTCGTGACGAGCATCGTGTACAGGGCATTCTGGTTGCGATAGATTTCGCTATAAATGAAGCCCTCGTCGACAACCGCCTGGACGGAGCCGCCCTGCAAGACCTCCGTGATCCCGTCCATCGTCGTGCGCTTCGCATGGCGCAGCATCTCGCCGAGGATGGCATTCCCCGACGTGTTCACCCAATAGGCATTCGGCCTGCAATCGTTGTCAAAATAATTGATGACCGACCACGGGTTATAAATCTCGCGCCCGGCGAAGCGATATCCGTCATACCAACGCTCGATCTCCAGCAGCTTTTCCTCGCGTCCGAAGTCGCGCGCCATCTGCGCGACATCCTCCGGCGTGAATCCGAACGCCTCCGGATATTTTGTATCCAGCACGCTGTCCACGCGCAGATTGTTCAGCGCCGAGAAGATATTCTCCTTCGCGATCCGCAGCACGCCCGTCAAGACGGCGAAGTCCAAGGCGGGATTCGTCTTCAGCGCCCCGGAGAGGAAGCGCCGGAAGAAATCGATGGATTCCTTGTAATAGCCATGCTCCCACGCCGCCTGGACGGGCGCATCGTACTCGTCGATCAGGAGGACGGCTTTCCTGCCATAATGCTCCTCCAGCAGGCGCAGCAGGAACGTCAGCGCATCGCTGTAAAGCGTGAGCTCCCCGTCCCCGTCCAAGACGGTCTGGAAGATCTTGCGGTCGCGTGCTTTCAGATCATCTCGGAGCAAAAAATCATACTGGCTGAACAAATCGCCCAGCCGCAGGCGGATGCTCTCCTGCTGGAGCTCCCAAGAAATGCGTCCCCATTCTTTGAGCGTGAGGAAGAGCACGGGCCGCGAGCCCTGCGCGGCCATCGCCTCCGCACCCTCCGCGATGGCGAGCCCGTCAAAGAGCCGCCGATGCTTCTCCGCGCCGCAGGTGTCTAGGAAATAGCGCATCATGGAAAGCGTCAGCGTCTTGCCGAACCGCCGCGGCCGCGTGAAGAGCGTCACTTTCGCATGATTCTTCAAAAAGCTGCGGAGGAACGGCGTCTTGTCCACAAAATAGCAATCTTCCCGCACATCCGCGAAATCATCCATTCCGACCGGCATCCGCAACTTCATGAAAAACACCTCCTCCAGTCAAACGCTCTCCTGCATCAGCCATCCGCGTCTTGCGCGGATATTCATAAGTGCTTGATGAATACGTTCAGCAGTCGTGTCGTGATCTGCCCGTACGCCTGGTGGATCTGCACGACCCTCGGATTGTTCATCGACACGCCGCCCTCGAGGACGCGCATGCCGTGGTCGAGCATTTCCTGATACGAGGCATAGTCGAGGAGCGAGCCGAACCCTTGGACGGCTTCGTCCGTGAAGAGTCCCGTGAGCAGCCCCTGCACGCGTCCGCGTTCTTTTTTCCGATTGATGAAAAAACCGATGGGCGCATCATTGTATGTCGCGAGATACAGCACCGTACCCCGCGCCACCTCGTCAAGAATCCAATTCGCGTATCGGAGATTCGCAATCTCGATGCCAAACTGCGGATCAAGCGCGATGCGGTCGGTCGTGAAGATGCCTTTTTTCACCTCGCGCACGACCATTTCCACATCTTCTGGCGTGGCCGCACGATACCCCACGCCTTCCACGAACGGTGCGAACTGCTTGAGCGCCTGCTCCGCCGCCTCGCGCGTCAGCCGGTTGATGGCCTGCACTTCGATGAGGTCATAGTCCTCATGCTGGAGGCGCAGTGAAATGTCGCTGTAGCGCGTATCGACCTTCACGACGACATACATCGCATCGTGCGCACGGATTTCCCGCTCCAGTTCTGTACAAATCGCATCGAGCGATTTTTTCCGGTCGCTCTTTTCGATCGTGATTTCCACCGTCTTGCAACCGAGATTCCGCACTTCCCATTTCGCATCAACGATTTTCATCGAAAGCCCCCACAATCGTTATATCCTGCAACTCACAACCATTTTTATTTTATCACATCAACCACGACAAAAAAAGAGAGCCCCGCGATTTCGTGGGACTCCTGTTCATCCATCACCACACCAAATTTTTTTGCACTCATGCACGAATCCCAGCGATCTCATCCAAAAAGCGGCATGCCGCGCGCCGGCATCGCATCCGCTTCTTTCATTTCACTACGCATTGATAAATTTTTTCTCCGCACGCAGTTCCTTCGCTCGCCGTTTCCTCCGCCTCCTGGTCTCCCATCCACGAAGCGAACGTCGCGATGTCGCAGATCATGTTCTGCTCGCTCTGATAGAACGGCCTCTTGGAGGCGTATACCTTGCGATGCCTTGCCTGATAATCTGGCGCGTTCGGGATGCGGAAGCAGGACGCTTTCCCGGTCTCCGGATGGAAGATGAGGAGGCCGGCGCTGCGATTGGGCAGGAGGTAGATATTCCCGTCCCGGAAGCGCGGCGACGGAAAGCCGATCTTGTCCTTCGCCTCTTCCGGCGCGTAGCCGTCATACCGCTGGAGCACTCCTGTCGTTTCGTCGACGGCGACGCAGCGGTCCGTCTCGAAGCGGAACGCCCAGAGCTTCCCGAGGCAGCAGATCATCGCGGCGCCATATGCCGACGGTTCGCCCAAGGCATCCGTCAGCATCTGCAGGATGCCGCGCTCCGGATGCCAGCAGAACAGGCGATCATGCGACGTGTAGCACCAGAGGCCCTGCGCCCCCGCCACCATCGCGAAAATTTTCTCTTCTGGTTCGAGTGCCACATGATGGATGGTATGTTGCTGCGTTTTTACGTCGAACGCCACGATGTCCTCCGTCTGCAGCACGGGAAAATAGATTGTGCCTTGGAACAAGTCGCCGCCTCCGACGCCGATTTTCCGTTCCCAGTGTGTGTCCGCGCTCCAGGCATCGTAATACGTCGTCTGGTTCGTCGTGGTATCGAGCCGCAGGATGGCATTCGAATGGTACGGGATCAGCCAGAGTTCGTTTCCGACGCGGCGCGTCGTCTGGAAGATCGGGGTCATCTTCCGATACGGCTCCTCGATGGGGATCGTCTTCCATGTTTTCTCCAAAAGGTCGTACACACGGATGTCCCATGCGTTCGTCGGCAAAAAATACAGTTTCCCGTCCATCTCCATCAGCCCGTGGTACAGGAAACTGTCCGTCCAAGCGGAAAACATCTTCAGAACGCGCGTCGTCTTCGTCTTTTTGTCATAGCGGAACCAGCCGCTCGTCTTCCATCCGGGGAAATACAGGACATCGTCTTTCGGCAGCACCGCGATGAAATCAAGGTCAGGAGGGACGGAGGGTTCTTCCCTCCGCTCCCAAGGCTCATACGATTGGAAAATGATCGGCTTCCCCGTCGCCTCATACAGCTGCACGAGGCTGCTGCCGTCGCCGTAGTAGGCGTCCGTACAGGCAATCGCACGGTCGAGGTCGCTCGTGTCGTCATAAATCCCCCATCTAGCAGTCTTGTAGTCTTGCACAAGCTGCTGATATTCTGCGTACCTCTCCGGATGCATGGATTCGAACGTCGCGGCGAGGAGGGGGTGGGGGCGCCACCAGAGGGCGACGTCCTTGCGGGCGCGGAACGCCCTGAAGACGCTCCGGATTTTCTCACAGAAGACGTCGGCGTTCCGCAGCATGGCCGTGAGGCCCGTATTGTAGAGCACGACCTTTTTCCCCTCTACGATGCGCTGCCAATCCGGTGGCAAATGGTAGTCCGATCGCTTCGCGCTGCGCACTTTGTCAAACTTCGGCGAGCCGAGCGCGAGGAACTTGCCTTTTGGCGGATGGCCGCCTGGATAATATTTCTCGTACTGCTCCTTGATGTTCTCGTCTTGCACGATGACGTGATCGGCGTTCACGACGCCCGGCACCTGGCAGAAATGTTCCTGGACGGTCTTCCCTGTCACGAAATACGGCACGTAGACGAGGTCTTCCGTATAATGCTTCAGCCGGTCGGAATAATATTTCATGTCCACGGACGTCACGACGTTGTGATCATCATAAGGGTTGTGGATGAAAATCGCATCGGGATGGAGCTCCGCGAGATCGACCGTCTCATGATGGACGACGGGCACGTACTTCGGGAACTGGTCGATCTCATAGTGCCAGCGCGCGGCCGTGCCGTCGGGATTGCGGTCGGCGTACGGGATCGGGATGACCATGGCCTGGCAATGCTCGCGGTCGCGGTCGGCCGCCATCCAGATGCTCTCGAGGCTGTCCCACATCGCGGCCTTGTACGGCAGGAAGACGATGAGCTTCTTCGTCCGCGCGGCCTGCACCTTCCCCATCAGGTACTGCACGAGCCCGCCGAGGAGCTCCGCCGTCTCCTGCATCACGCCCGCTTCCGGCACTTGCGGCAGCGCATCGAGCGCCTGCTCGATGCCGATGAAAATACCATCGTACGCCTCTCGTTCCCGCTGCGTCAGTCCTTCGTCCGCGACATGATGCAGCATCGCGATCTGCTGCCGGATGTCCGTGAAGAGCCGCCGCTCGCCCCGCGCCCCCGCTCGCCGTACCTTGCGGCGGATCTCATCGAGGATGGCGAGCATCTTGTTCTTTGTTTTGAGTCGCATGTATGGTTGCCTCGTTTCAAGAAAAATCCAAGGGAACGGCCGCCCGCATCACGCCGATGACAGCATCGGGCAAAAGCATCTGCCAAGCGCGCGCTTCGTCGAACGCGCCGTCCGCAAAGCATGCAGCGAGCCAGCCGGCCTGCTCCATCGTCTCCCGGCGGAACAGCGCGGCCGCGAGGCCGCCGGCGAGCGGCTTCCCGGCAGCGCGGAGCGCAGCGGCGATGTCGCCTCCGTCGGCGTTCTGGAACGGCTCCGTCATCGGGAGCTCGATGGCATCAGAATCAACGGGGGCGCTTGCCTGGCGCAGCACAAACGTCAGCGCCGGGTCGCCTTCAAGCGCACAAACGAGTTTCACAAGATCGCCGCTCGGAAGTTCATCCCCTGGCAGCAGCCATTGAACGTCGTCGCCATGCGCGCTGGCTGCGAGGTCGGCGAAGCGCTCGGCCGGCGTCTCGCCCTCGAGCACGATGAGCGCCAGATCCGTCTCCTGCGCGGCGAGGAACGCCGGCAGCCCTTTGGCAAAGGCGTCATCCGCAAGCGGCAGCACGAGGAGCTCGGCGTGCGGATACCCTTCTGCGAAAATTGAAGCGAGCGATGTTTGGAATGCTGCCGCGTCGCCGAGATACGGCAAGATGATGGAAACGACGCGGCCGAGGCGCAGGCATTCGCTCTCGCTGTACGATTCCGCGAGGTTTTCCGCGGCGAGGAGCACGCGGCGCAAGAGGTTTTCATGCTGCGGCTGGTAGTAGCGCTGCATCGTCCCCGCCCCGTCGCCGAGCGGCGGCAGGAGGATCATCCTGTCGCTGTCTGCCAAGGGCTCGATGCGCTTTCCTGCCAGCAGGCGCTCGAACGCCTGCCGCCAATGGTTCGCCTTCGTCGTCTGGCGCGAATACTTCGCGACATTCGCGAGCCAGCCCGTCGCTGCTTTCGCAGCAGCCTGCTCAGCGCTCCGCCAAGGGAAATGCGCGAGGAACGCGCCGCCGAGCTTCTGCGGCACGAGGCGCGATATGCCTTGCTTTGTCTCGATGATCGCATGATGATTGCCCTGCGCGATGCGGCAATGCGTCGTCTCGAACGCCGTACGCCCGATCACGATCTTTTGCAGCACGTCCGGTGCGATGGCGCGCAGTGTGGGGCGTGCGGGCAGCAGCCGATCCCGTTCCTCGGCAGGATGAATGAAGCAGCAACGCACCCATGGCCACGCATAGACCTTGTCTACTGCGAGCCGTTGCAGATCTGCGCGGACATCCGAAAGCGTGCGCCCTTCCTCCGGCCAGAGGAATTCATCCGCGTCAAGCGGCAGCACAAGGTCTGCGCCCTCGTCGAACACCGTCGCCATGAGCTCGGTCAGGAGCTCGGACTGCACCTGCGCGACGCCATCGTAGCGCAGCACCGTGAGCGGCAGGCCCTCGTCCACGAGCGCGGCGAGGATCTCGGACGTGCCATCGATGCTCGCATGGTCGATGATGCAGATAGCATCCGCGACGGCCGCATGGTGGCGCACGAAACTCTCGATGACGTCCGCTTCATCGCGTACCATCGAGAGTACGGCGATCTTATTCATGCCTTCATTCCTCCCTGCCATTGACAAAATGCACGGTTTTTTCCGCCCGCCGGATGATGTCGCGCCGCCCTTTGGGCGTCACAAGGCCGCGCAGCCACGCAGCGAGCGCCGCCTCGCCCGCTTCCCGCGTGTCCTGCGGCAGTACCCATCCCGCGCCCGTCTGCTGCACGCGCACGGCCTGCGCGCCGAGATTCATCGTCAGCACGGGATACCCCGCGAGCATCGCCTCGCTCGCCGTATAGCAGTACGTCTCGGGGCACGCGCTCGGGCAGAGCACGACAGCGACACGCTGCTCCGCAAGAAGATGCGCGAGGTTTTCCCGCTCATAAGGTCCTGTATAAAAGATGCCCGGCTGGCGGCGCTTCGCGGCCTCGCCGACGGCGATCAAGCGCACGGGCAGATGTTCGCGTTCCGCGACATCCCGCAGATACAGCAACCATGTCTCGCCTTTGATCTCCCAGATGGCGCCGACCATCGCCAGCGTCAGCGGACGTTCTTCGGCAAAAGCCGCCTGGAACGTGCGCGAGACAGGAAACGCGATGCGGTGCGTCCGCACGGTGATGGCGACGTCGGGATAGACGGCCTGCACGATGCCCGCTGCGTAATGCGTCGGCGCAAGCACGCGCGCCGCGCCCGCGAGGATCGCGTGCATCGCCGCACGATAGCGCGCAAGCGTCCACGCACCCAAGCCGATGAGGTCAAATGCCTCCCGGCAAGCAGGCGTCCATTCCGCCGCGCCGCACGACCGCGCCTGGCAGTCAAGCGAGAAATTCGCGCAGACGGTGATGTAATCATGCACGAACACCGTGTACGGCACGCCGAGCGCGGCAAACGCCGCCGCCACCTCGTCGGGGTCGAAGCCGAGCAGATGATTGACGAAGATCTCCGTCACGCCGATCTGCCGCGCATACGCGACGAGGGTGTCCCGCGTGCAAGGAATCTCGATGCACCTCGCGTCATCACGCCCATCGTACAGCAACCAGGACGTGGCCGGGAATTTCGCCGGCGGCATCGGCTGGAGCACCCAGACCTCCTCTGCGTCCGCGAAGGCCTCCTGCGCGTAATCATCGAGGAACGCGCGCGCCCCGCCGCCGAGCGACAGCGTGAGGCAGAGCACGCGGCGCGGCCGCTGCACATCCATCCGATTCCCTTCTTCCTTCAGATCTGCCCGATGAGCTGCGCGCCATACGCTTCGGGGATGCGCTGCGGCGCGGCATCGCGGATCGCGGAAAACGCGCGCAAGAGAAACGCGCCATCACACCATGGCGTCATGGAAAAATACTCATAAAACAGCTGGTCATACACATCGTCCGGGCGGAACATGCCGAGGCTCTTCGCATCGAAATGATACACGCCCGCCGGCAGGTCCCAGAGACCTTGCATCTGCCGCGCTGGCACGAGCATATGCGCCCAGGACGGCAAGGGCGCGTAGGCCTGGCTGAAAAAATAGTTCAGCACATCCTGGTCGAAATACTTTTCGCGCACATGCGACGCAACAAGATCCAAGAATTTCTGCGTGAGCTCCACACCATCCCGCCCGCCGCGCATCTGGTCCATGTCCATGAGCAGCACGCCGGAATTGAAATACCGGTCGGGATCGACGACGCCGCTCATCGATGAGATCAGCCGCAGCTTCTGGCCGGATATTTGCGCTTCTGAGGCAGCCGCGACACCATTTTCCCCGACTGCGAACTCTGCGAAGCGACAGACATCGCACGTCACGACGGTATCCGCATCAAGATACAGGAAGCGCCCCTGCGCGAAGAGTTCGGGCAAGAACAACCGATAAAACGCGGCCACCGTGTACCGCGCTCGCACGAGATCCGGCCGTACCAGCCGGAGCCGCCGCAGCGGGCGCGCAAACATATCGTCCATTTCATGGAACACGATCTGCTGTCCGTAGTCCTCTGCGACCGCCTGGAGGCGCGCCCGGTTTTCCTCCGAGACCGAGCGGTCGAGCAGGATATGGACGCAGACGGAGCCTGACGCATGCTCGAGCACCGAGAGGAGCGACGTGCCGAGGAATTTCGTGAAATGCCCGCCCGCGTCATGCAGCGCGTAGCAGATGTGCATCGTCTCGCCCATGATTCACCCCTGCGCTACGGGCTGGCGCAGATGCGCAAGCAGCAAGAAATCCGTCTCGGGGAGCTTCGCCGCGACGGCGAGCGCCTTGTCCTGCGCGCCCATGGCATGGAGGAGCACGGCGAGATTGCGGATCGTCCCCGCATCCGTGCCGTCGATCTCGAGCGCGGCCCGCAGATAGCTTTCCGCATCCTCGAGCGCGTCCGCGACGAAGCTCGCGCCGGCGAATGCATTCAGCACGCGCACTTTTTCGAGCAACGAAAGATTGTTCGCGAGGATTTCATTGATCTTGTCCTGCACATCCGGCAGTTCTTCCGTCGCTTCCGCAACGTCTTCCACGCCGGCAGGCGCTTCCGCTTCCGGCGCCGGCGCTGCGGGCGCAGTCGGCTGCGTTGCCGGTGCGCTCACAGGTGCCGCGACTGGCGTTTCCGGCTCTGGTGCCGTCTGCTTCAGCGCAGGCGCGGGCTCCGCGTCCTCCTCGATACCGAGGAACGCGGCGACGTGCGGGAAGTCCTCCTGCAGGCGGTCGCCTTCGTTGCGGCCATAATATTCGAGGATGTCCTCGACATCCTCGCGCTGCTGCTGCGTCAGCTTGCCCTCGTAATGCTCGATCACGAAGTCGAAGATCGCGAGGCCGTCATCCGCGCGGTCTTCGAGGATGCAGACGCGCGCGAGCAAGATGCGCGCCGCGATGTGGTTCGGATCAAAAGAGAGCACGTTTTGCACCATCGATGCCGCGCGGATGTAATCGCCCGTCATGAAGTAGCTGTACGCGCCCATGTACAGCGACTCCGCGTCGTGCCCGCCCGCCTGCACGAGCTCCGCGAGCGCATTGAGCGTCTCGGCGTATTCGCCGGCCTCGAAGTGCTGCCGCACGACGGCGGCCTTGCCTCCGAGCACCTGTTTCGCCTGTTCTTGTTTCCGCTGTTCCTGCCGCTTTAGAAAGCGCCGGCTTGCCTTTCCCATCATGATTGCCCCTTTCAAACGTTTCTTGCTGATATTATACGACAACGCAGGCTCATTTTCCTTCTTTTTTCCGTGCGCGCCACGATGCAAAGAGTTTTTCATAGCACGCTTCGAGCGTGCGCACGTATGCGTTCGCCGCCATGACGGGCGACTGCTGCATCATCGTCGGCAGCTGCGCGTGGAGCGCTGTGAGGAGCGCCTTGTCGCTCGCGAGCGCGACGGCCTTTTCGATATATTCTTCCGTTGTCCGACACGCCAGCTCGCCGATGCCGACGTTTTGCAAAATGCTGTAGCTGAAGCGTGCGCCATGACGGCGGCCGTAGCGCGCGACGACAGGCACGCCCATGTACAGCGACTCGCACGTCGTGCCGCCACCCGTGTACGGATACGTGTCGAGCATGATGTCAACATCCGCGTAGCGCGCGAGGTAATCGCCCGTCGCATCCTCGAGCGTGAACGCGTCCTCCGGGATGCCCGCCGCCAGCACGCGCCGCCGCGTGACCTTCATCGCATTCGTTTTTCGGCTCGAATTCTTGATGATCATGCGGCTCCCCGGCACGCGCCGCAGGATCTCGCGCCACGCGGCGAGCATCTCGTCCGTGATCTTGAAAAAATTATTGAAGCTGCCAAAGACGATGGGATCATGCGGCACATAGGCGGTCGGGCGGCAGCGCAGCACGCGCTCCGATGGCGTATAGCAGAGATGCGACGGCAGGCGCAGGAGCGTCTTCTCCGCAAAGTCTTCGTCGTGCAGCCCCGGCGGGTCGCAATAGCGGTCGCCGAGGAATGCGTCGAAGACATCCGTGCCCGACGTGCTCATGTAGCCGATGCCCGCGACCTGCACGGGCGCGGGCTTTTCTCCCGCCACAAGAAGCGTGCGCCCGCCTGACGCGTGCACGTCGAGGTCGAACAAGACGTCGATCTCGTCCTCATAGATGCTCTGCGCGCATGCATGCGGTGTCGCGTCCTCTGGGAAAAAGACGAGCTTTTTCACATACGAACGCAAGAGGTCCGTCAGCCGATCCTCGACGGGACGCACGCTATAGGCATAGACGTCATAGCGCCCGGGATCGAACGCCGTGAGCAGCTGGATGGAAAACAAGCTTACGACATTTTCCGAAAGCTCGGCCGCGAGATAGCCGATGCGCAGCTTCGCATGCTGATGACGCGCGAGCGGATGGTCGAATTTCTCCATCGCATCCGTGAACTGCTGATAGCGGAAATGTGCCTGCCGCATCTCCTCGTCGCTGACATTGGGAAAGTAATGCAGCGTGAACAGGTAGTCGCTGTAGCTTAGCTGCTGCCGCGCCATCGATTGGCCTTTCGGCGACGTCAGGCACGCCCATTGATAGCGACGGAAATTTGCGAGGTCAAACAGCTTGTAATAGCACGTCGCATAGTAGTCGTAAACGAGCCACTGCTCCTCCTCGCGAAACGCATGCGTATGCACGAGAAAATTCAGCCGCTCGAGCGCCATCGTCGCTTCCCCGCGCTCGAGCAAATCGCGCACCGGCTGCAAAAGCTCTTGGGCGCTTTGTCCCTCAGCCATGATCTACGTCTCCTTCCACCACTTGAACATTCATCAACCGATACGCCGTCTCAACTTCACGGCAGTACGCCTCCACATCCATGAGCGGCGACTGCATCATCATCGGCCGCAGGCCGTGGTGCAGCGCGTCGAGCGTCTCTGCGTCTTGCGCGAGGCTGACGGCGCGTGCCACATAATTCTGTGCGTCGGGCGCCGCGAGCTCCGCGAGGCCGGCAGCCGTCAGGATCGAGAGGCCAAAGCGGCTGCCGCGCGTCCTTCCATAGCGCGTCACGACCGGCACGCCCATGAAGAGCGCATCGCACGTGATGCCGCCGCCTGCGTACGGATACGTGTCGAGCATGATGTCAACGTCCCGCATGCGCGCCATATACTGCGCATCCGCGCCCTCGAATTGCACGCGGTTCATGTCAAGCCCGCATGATGCGAGGCGATCGAACGCCTCTGCCGCCGTGCCGTCATCGCCGAGCGCCTCGCACTTCAGGAGCAGCCGCGCCGTCGGCACACGCTGGAGAATTTCTGCCCAGAGGCGGATCATCTCGTCCGTCCATTTCTGATAGCGATGGAAGACGCCAAACGTCACGAAACCGTTCCGCTTGCACGGCGCGCCCGTCGGCTGCGGCACGTCCGACCGCCCCGTATAGCAGAACTGGCTCGTGAGCACGACTGGCTCTTCGTGGAATGCTGCCCAATACGCGCCGTCCGGCTCGGGGTCCGACGCGCTGTCCGTCAGGAAGTAATCGACCTGCGGCAGTCCTGTCGCCGCCATGTAGCCGAGTCCCGACACCTGCACGGGTGCCGGGCGGTAGGCGAGCACGGAGAGGCCCGAGTGCGTCGTGTGGCCCGCAAGATCGACGAGGATGTCAATGCCGTCCGCATGGATGCGTTTTGCGATGTCGTCGTAAGATTTTCCTGCCACGTCAACAAAATGATCGGCCGCCTGCTTGGCAAGCTCCGTGAAATTGTCGTGCGTCCGGCCGAGCGAATAGAGGAAAATCTCGAACTGCGCCGCGTCATGTCCGGCGAGCAGCGCATAGTAAAACGCGAACATCACGTGATGGCGGAAGTCCGGCGAGAGATAGCCGATGCGGATGCGTTCGTGTTTGCCGCGCTCTGGGAACGTCGTGAACGGTTGCATCTTTGGCGGCAAGAACGCCGCATAGCCGAGATGCGCCTGTTGTTCCTTCATCGGATCTGTTTCATACGCATGCGCCGCCAAGAGCGCCGCACTCGCCATCGCGAGGCGGTCGCGGTCATTCGTCGCCTCCTGCGCTGCCTGCTGGTAGCGCGGGACAGCCGCCTCGGCATGGCCGCTCTCGAGCGCGCACTTCGCCCCGATGGCATGGAGGCTCGCGCGGAACGCCCGCGCCCCCTCGTTGTCTTTGGGAATGGCGCACGTTCCACGCTTTTCTTGTAGCGCCGCCTCCGCCGCCCGCGCTGCCGCAAAACCTTCGGCAAACCGTTTCGTCACGCGGCAGACATCCGCGAGCGCGCGCAAAAGCTCCGGCGCATGCGCAGGATCGCGCTTCCTCGCTTCCTGCAAAAACCAACGCGCATGAAGCCCGTGCTGCTGCGGATTTTGGACGAACGCCGCCGCACGGCGCAGCGCTTCCGCTGTCCATTCCGCCGGCATTCGTTCGGGCATCTCTTCGCCCAGCCACGCATGATAAATTTTTTCATACAGCCGCTCGACATCGCCCATGTAATCCTCGGCCTGCATGACAGGCGACCGACGCATTTGGCGTCGCAATGTCAGGTGGTACTGGGCGAGCCGCGGCGCGTCGCCTGCCAGCGTCACAGCCTTTTCGATATATTCCTCCGGCGAAAACGCGCAGAGCTCGCCCAGCCCGACGTTCATCAAAAGGCTGTAGCCGAAACGCGCATTGTGCCGTGCGCCGACGAGCGTCACGACCGGCACGCCCATGTACAGCGCATCGCACGTCGTGCCGCCGCCCGGATAGGGATACGTGTCGAGCGCAATGTCCATGTCAGCATAGTGCGCGAGATATTTTGCTTCTGTTGTTTCATAACGAACGCGGGTTCGGTCGATGCCCGCCGCCTCGATGCGCGCGAGCGCCTTTTCCCTGCCATACGCATCGCCAAAGATTTTCGCCTTGAGATACAGGCGGCTCTGCGGCACGCGGGCAAGAATCTGTGCCCAGAGGCGCAGCACCCGGTCCGAGACTTTCGTGAAATTATTGAAGCTGCCAAACGTCACGAAGCCATTCCTGAGGAACGGTGCGGGCGCGACAGGCGGCGGGTTGTCATGCCACATGAAGCAGAAATGCGAATGCGGCAGGCGGAGCAATTTTTCCGTAAAATATGCGTCATTCGGCGTGCCGTCCACGTCGACGGGATCCGTGTAGCCATCAGCGAGAAAATAATCGACGGCCGGAAGCCCTGTCGTGTCAAACCAGCCGATGCCGGAAACTTGGACCGGCGCGGGCCTCCGTGCGAGCACGGGCAGGAAGCCCCAGCCCGTATGCCCCGAGAGGTCGAACAAAATGTCGATCTCGTCACGATAGACGGCCTCGGCCGCCTGCGCGTCCGTCAGGCCGCGCACATTGCGCCAGGCATCGACCATCGCCGCAAACTCCCGGCTCGCCGCGTCCTCGACGCAGTTCGTATAGCAAGAAACCTCGAAGCGGCTGTGGTCGTAGTTCCGCAAAAACGCGTAGCTGAAGAACGCCACGACATGGAAATGCAGATCGGGCGAAATATAGCCGACGCGGATCTTCTTGTGGCGGCGATGGCGCGCGCGGTCGTGCGTGTACTGCGCGACGCCCTTGAACAATGCTCCATATCCTTTTGCCGCTGCAAGCATTTCTTCTTGCGACCGGTCCAGGTAATGCAGGTTGAAAAGATAATTGCTGTACTCCGTCGCCTGCCCATGCGCGAGGTCTTTGTACTTTGCCGACTCCAGGTAGAGCGCCGCCGCCTGCTCCGCGTCCCCGAGCTCGCGGCAGAGCGTGGCTAGGATGCTGTACGTCGCGCCGCGCTGCCACGCGGGCATCGACGCATCCGCGAGCGCCGTGCGGAAATGCTGCTCCGCCGCGCGGCTGTCGCCCGCGAGGAGCGCCGCCCGCCCCTGATAAAAATGGCTCACGCCATCGTGCGGGAAGCGCGCCGCATAATCAGCGATGGCATTGTGCAAAGACGCCGCCGCGCTGCCGCCCGCCCCTGCAAGGCCGCTGTCGATATACGCCGCGAGCACCGCCTCGTACATCCGCCGATCCGCAAGCCCGCCCGCCCGCAGACGGTCCGCGCAAGCGACCGCCTCCGGCCACGCCCGGCGGTCCATGAGCGACGTGAGCTCGTCAAAAAACTTCTTCCGTTCGCGGTAGGTCATAAGGCGCCTCCTGATTTTCGAAATAACATGAAATAAAACAATCCTGCAAACAGTTACGCAAGGGGTACGCGCCTAATAGCCTCTCCCTCAGGGAGAGACTGCTGAAAAACTGTCAAATCGAGGGAAATTAGTTATCCACAGGAAAATTGTGGATGATTGAAGCAGGTTTTCCTGCCAAACGGGCATGAAAAATCAGCGTATGTCAAGGGATTCCTCCCTCATTCCGCTTTCAAACGGAGAATCCT
>OMWS01000092.1 GCA_900314825.1 uncultured Veillonellaceae bacterium
GCACAAAATTCGTGAAAAGTCTACTGGCAGATTGGATGACCGCCCAAAGCAGATACGTACAGGGATTGCTGGGGAATTTGGTGTGGGAAAGTTGAGTTACTTACCATGCTATCAAAGAACAAATCGAAGATGATGACGATTATTATGTCCTGCTCGACGAAGTCCAGCTGATGGATCATTTCGTCGAAGTGCTCAATTCCATGCTGCACATGGAAAATGTCGATACCTACGTGACGGGGAGCAATTCCAAATTCCTTTCGAAAGATGTCATCACGGAATTTCGCGGGCGCGGCGACGAAGTGCATATCTATCCTCTGACATTCGAGGAATTCATGCAGGTATACGATGGCGAAGTTTCCGAAGGATGGTCAGAATATTGGCGGGCTTCCGCGTACCATCACGCTGAAAAACCCAGAGCAAAAATCCAGCTACCTGACGCGACTCTTCCAAGAAACGTATCTGCGCGATATCATTGAACGCAATCACATTGAAAAAACGGAAGAACTCGACGAACTCCTTCAGGTTGTCGCGTCCGCGATCGGGTCGCTGACGAATCCTTCAAAAATCCTTGCGACGTTCCAGAGCAAGACGAAATCCAGCATCAGCATCAACACCATCCATCAATACCTCGAATACTTTGAAGATGCTTTCCTCATCAATCACGCACGGCGCTACGATATCAAAGGACGAAAATATATCGGTGCGCCGCTCAAATATTATTTCGAGGATGTCGGCCTTCGGAACGCCTGCCTCGGGTTCCGCCAGGTCGAAGAAACGCATCTGATGGAAAATATCCTCTACAACGAATTGCGCTATCGCGGCTTTTCCGTCGATGTCGGCACCGTGAAGAAACAAGTGAAAAAAGACGACGGGCGCTTGACGACGAGCACGCTCGAAGTCGATTTCGTCGCCAACCTGGCTAGCCGCCGCCTCTACATCCAGTCCGTGCTCCGTTCCATGGATGACGAAAAGCGCAAACAGGAAAAAGCCTCGTTGCTCGCGTTCAAAGACGCTTTCCCGAAGCTCATTCTCGTGCGCGATATCGTACCGAATTACCATGATTACGACGGCATCCTGACGATGAATCTGTTCGACTTCCTGCTGCACAAGGAGCATGTGATCTGACGCGTCATCCTTCATTTCTACAAAGAAGGAACTGTTGCAGTTACTAGACCAATTTCACATACATCATCCATTTCCGAACGTGGCGACCACAGAAGGATGCTCACAGCAGGCACGCGGCGGCATATCCCATGGCCGCGCCGACGGCGAGGCCTGCGGTAATCTCGGGGTAGGTGTGGCCCATGCGCTCGCGCAGGGGCGGCGCTTCGATGCCGACGGCGCGGCGCAGGTCGTTGATGGCTTTCGCCTGCGCGCCGACCTTCTGGCGCAGGTTGTGCGCGTCCATGATGAGGATGACGAGCGTGCCGAGGCCGAGCGTGAAGAGCGGCGTGTCGAAGCCCGTCGTGAAGCCGACGAAAAAGACCGTGGATGAGAGCGTCGCCGTGTGCGTGCTCGGGAAGCCGCCGTACCCGATGAGCCGCCGCGCTCCCTCGATGGAGCCCGTGCGCAGGAAATTCACGAGGAATTTCAATCCGCCCGAGACCCACCAGGAGAGGAAGGGCAGCAGGATGTATTTCCAGGTCATGCTTCGTTTCCTCCTCGTCTTGCCCGTCCATTTTCATGATTTTCTCCATGATACCATGACGCTTGGCGCGGGGCAAGGCGCAGAGGAAAACGGAAGCCGCCGCCTTTTTGTTGCAAGCCGCCCGTGGATGTTATAGAATGAAGGGAACGAATCGAAGTGACAGGAGCATCGACACATGAATTCTCTTTTTCCATATAAAAAACTCCCGCTCGGCTTCGCTGCGCTCGCGGCGGCGCTCTTGCCGTGCGTGATGATGCCGCAGACGGCCGAGGCGGCGTACGAGTCGTCGGACAGCACGGCGGGCGTGAATCGGCTCGATTACCTCGAGAACCGCCACCGCCGCGAGCGCGAGGAGCGGCCGACGGAGGCCATGGTGCAGACGGCGAAAGAAGCGGCAGAGGTCGCGAAAAACGTGCGTTATCCTGCCGATCCCGCCGACCCTGACACGGCTGCGAAGCCCGCGCCGACGTCATTTGAGGGCGACGAGCTCACGTACGATCAGGTGACGGGCGATTTCACGGCGGTCGGCAGCGTGCACATCGTGCAGGCGGACGGCCATTCCTTTGACACGGACGACTCTGTCATCGGCAACCTCTTGAAGCAGCAGGTCGAGCTGCCGGGCTACGCGCACGTCGTCCAGGTGACGCCAGGCGCGACGCGCGTCGATCTCACGGGCTACGAGGCCTTTTACCGCTACGGCGCGCAGACGGGCTCGATGACGGACGCGAAGGGCAAGGTCGGCCACCAATATGTCACGGGCAAGCGATTCGAATTTTATCCCGACCACATGATCATCCACGATGGCACGGAGACGAAGTGCAGCGCGAAGCACCCGGACTATCAGGTCGCGGCGCGCGTCATCGAGTACTGGCCGGACAAGTACACGATCTACCGCGACGCGAAATATCTCATCAAGGGCAACGTCGTCGCGCAGAAGCATCTCCACATCGTGAAGGCCGGCGAGGAGCCCAAGGACCTCGATTGGCTGCCGCGCATCGGCTACGACAAGGACGACGGCGTCTGGCTGCGCGAGCACATTCAGCGGCAGATCGCGCCACGCGTCGAGGCGAGCTTCACGGGCAAGCTCATGACGAAAAACGACCAGGGCGGCCGCGGCCATGGCGACGTCACCTGGTATTCGCCGAAAGCGGGCTCCTTCCAGCTGACGTACGGCTATTTCGAAGACGATGACCAAAACTGGATCAAGCGCAAGCCGGAATTTTCGTGGTCGTACGGCCACCCGATCGCCAACACGAAGTGGAGCTATGGACTGAATTACTCGATCGGCCGCTGGAACAGCCAGCACACGGGGATCGAGAGTACGCATACGGTCTACGAGCTCGGCTTTTGGCGGCAGCCCGTCGACTTCGGCGGCCGCTGGTATTTCACGCCGTCGCTCGGCTACAAGATCACGACCGAGAGCTACGACGACTCGCGCGTCAAGGGCATGTGGGCGGACATGTCGCTCCTCCACGAGTTCGACGACCGCTGGGCCGCCTACGTCGCGTATGCCTACAGCAAGTACAACAACCAGAACGCGCTCTTCGACTACGACCTCGACGACTACACGCAGAAATGGCAGGCCGGCGCGAGCTACCGCATGACGGAACGCGACCGCTTCGTCGCCGCGCTCGAATGGGACGCGCAGCACGGCCAGATGAACGACGTCGACTACTATTGGTTCCACGACATGCACTGCGCGCAGCTCATCCTGCGCTACCGGTCGAAGCAGAGCACGTGGAAGGTCGCGGCGCAGTTCACGCCGTGGTGATAGGTTCGGGGAAGGCTGCTGTGTATGTTACGTTCGCAATGGAGTTCAATATGAAGGATGGTTTTCATGACAGATTTCAATGACACGAACGCGCTCGCGTCGCTCGTCTCCCGCCTCCAGGGGCGGCGCATCCTCGTCGCGGGCGATGTCGTCGCTGACGTCTACATCGACGGCCGCATCTCGCGCATCTCGCGCGAGGCGCCCGTGCTCGTGCTCGAGCAGGCGGGAAAAAAAATCATCGCGGGCGGCGCGGCGAACGTCGTGCACAATGGCGCGACGCTTGGCGGCCTCGTGACGGCGGTCGGCGTCGTCGGCGCGGACGCGGACGCGGACGGCGTCAAAGCCATCCTCGCCGACGCGGGCGCGGACACGAGCGGCCTCATCGCGGATCCGACGCGCCCGACGATCTCGAAGACGCGCATCATCGCCGGCGGCCGCGCGACGGTCAGCCAGCAGATCGTTCGCCTCGACAACGAGTCGCACGCGCCGCTCGCCCGCGAGACGGAGGCGAGGCTCTTGCACGCCATCGACACAGCGCTGCCAGGGCTCGACGGCATCGTGATCTCCGACTACGGCAGCGGCACGATCACGGACGCGGTCAAGGAAAAACTCATCCGCTACGCGCGCCAGCACGACATCCCGAGCATCGTCGACTCGCGCTACGATATCCACCGCTTCGCCGGCATCGGCTACGTCAAGCAGAATGACAGCGAGCTCGCGGCAGCGGCCGGGCGGCGGCTCCGGAATGCGGACGACATCATCGAGGCCGCGCACAACCTCCTCCTCGAGCTCCGCGCCGACGGCGTCCTCGTCACGCGCGGCGAGCTCGGCATGATCCTCGTCGAGAAGAGCGGCGCCGTCCACGACATCCCCGTCACGGACAAGAGCGAAGTCTACGACGTCTCCGGCGCGGGCGACACCTGCGTCGCGACCGTCATCCTCGCCCTCGCCGCCGGCATCGCCCCCTCTGACGCAGCCCGCCTCAGCAACTACGCCTCCGGCATCGCCGTCCGCAAGCTCGGCACCGCCACCGTCAGCGCCGAGGAGCTGCAGCGGACGATTGAGCGGAGTTAACACGTAAAAAGAAACTTAACACCATTTGATTTTTTCGAACGATTGCCAAACGTAACACCAACAGAAGCCTCTCCCCAGGGGAGAGGTGCCGAGCGCTAGCGAGGCGGAGAGGGTACAAGGGTGCGAGTGCGAGCATTACGCTCCGTTATTTCGAAGCACTTCATCGTGTGAACTGCTTCGAAGCTGAGAGAATCTTGCTTTGCTATCACACCCTTGTACCCTTTCCACCGCTAACGCGGTCCCCCTTTCCCAGAGGGAAAGGCTTCTGTAGTCGTCACATTCAGCAACAGATGAACATAACATCGTCTTCTGTGTCGTATCGCATAGAAAGGGATTGCCTACGATGTTCAGCCGCTCCTATCGTCCTGTTACCGAGCGCCGCGCTCGTACGTTACGGAAGACCATGACGCCTGCGGAACGTCATCTCTGGTATGATGATCTCCGTACCTGTCCATGGAATGTACATCCATCGAACAGGCCATGAAACATCCGCAGATTCAAGGTAGGATCCGTAGTGATTCGATGTCCTGAACATAAAAAGAAGCCTTCCATACATCACGTTGTACTCAAACGACTTGATGCTTCGAAGGCTTCTTATTTTTGCTTTGCTATCGCACCCTAGTACCCTTAGCCGCAAGCGGCATAAGCGACCACTAAGCGCTAAAGCGCTAAGTGTCTGCTTTTCCCCGAGGGAGAGGCTGCTGGATTCGTTACGCTCGGCAACGGATACCTATGAAGTTGGTCTAGCAACTGCGGTAACTTTTTGCCCTTTCTTTACGTTCCGATGATCTCGCTATAGATGTACCCCTCGCGCACGCCGGAGTCGCTGTACGTGATCCTCGTCGCGCCGAAGTGCTTCGCGATGACGTTTGCGATCGTGAGGCCGGGGAGGATCGTCGGCAGGCGGTCGGGGACGGCGCGCATGAGGCGGATGACGTCGTCCTGCGGGAGGTCGCGGTCGCTCGTGAAGCGGCGGATGAGCGCGGGGAGTTCGCGCGCATCGATCGTGAGGTTCTCCGGCGGCAGGTCGTAGACGGCGTTGAAAAGCGCGATGCCGCTCTTGAATGTGCCGCCGATGCCGGCGAGGGCGTCCATCTGGAGATTATTGAATGAGACGGTAGAAGATGTTGTTACGGCGTGACCCTCTCCGCCCCTTCGGGGCACCTCCCCCAAGGGGGGAGGCGTATTTTGAGAAGTTACGTAACAATCAACATTTGAAAGAATCCTCGCCGCCTCTTCTTCCATGCGGCGGCATTCGGCGAGCGTCGGCAGGACGTCGTCCGAGAACCTCGCGTGGAAGTCGGTCGCGCCGAGCGGCAGGCTGACCTTCTGCGTGATCGCGCCGTCTGCGAAGGCCACGAGCTCCGTGCTGCCGCCGCCGATGTCGACGAGCAGGCCGTCCTTGTGCCCGAAGGCGTGCGTCGCGCCGATGAAGTCGAACGTCGCTTCCTCGTCGCCCGTGATGACGCGGATCGTGAGACCCGTGCGCCGCTCGATCTCGGCGACGGCTTCGCGGCTGTTCTTCGCATTCCGCAGCGCAGCCGTCGTGAAGGCGGCGACGCGCGTGATGCGGAAGCAGTGGAGGAAGCCCGTGAATTCCTCGAGGATCTCCACGGCCTTGTCGATGCCCGCCTGCGTCATGACGCCGTCTTTCACATACGCCGCGAGGCCGACGACATGCTTCTTCTTCAGCAGCATGTCGATGTCGCCGCCCCGGATATCATAAACCGCCATGCGGACCGTGCTGGAACCGATGTCGATGATGCCATGAAGCATAAGCGTCGCCCTTTCCGTACGAATGCTTCCCATTTTAGTGGCAATGTCAGTAAGATAAGATCTCGTAGCGCTTGAACCAAAGCCTTCCCCTCAGGGGAAGGTGCCGAGCTTGCGAGGCGGAAAGGGTCGCTTGTAGGTCCTTTGGTTTCGTAGACCGTTTGATGTCGCCGGTGCGCGCAAGTCCCCAAAACGTTTCGTACGCGCACCCGCGAAGAGTTCAGCTGTACGAATTCATACAACGTACAGGGGACCCTTAGCCGCAAGCGGCATAAGCGATCACATCGGCGCTAAAGCGCCGTGTGTCTGCTTATCCACCGCTACGCGGTCCCCCTTCCCCTGGGGGGAAGGCTTTTAGGCTCGTACCTTTTCTTAATGACATTGCCTCCAGGGAGGCTTTTTCTTTAGCCCTTGAACCCGCTGCCCGTGACGGGGATGACGATCTTGTAATTGTACGGCTTGCCGTGCGGGAAGAATTTCTTGGCTGCCGCGAGGCCGGCGCAGGCCGTGAGCTCGGCGTAGACGCCGCGCGCGCCGAGGTCTTTTTGCGCGGCTTTGAGCTCGTCCGGCGTGACGGTCACGACGTCGCCGCCGCTCGACTCGATGGCGAAGAGCATTTCATTCAGGCGTTTCGGGCGCTCGATCGCGTAGTTTGTCCCGTTCACCGGGTTCGTCGGCGGCTCCGGCGGCAGCGGCAGACCGAGCTTTTCGCGGAACGCGCGGTAGAGCGGCGCGCAGGCGTCGTCCTGCACGGCGACGATGCGCGGCAGGCGGCCGATCTCCATAAAGCCCAAATACAAACCAATCACGAGGCTGCCGTTGCCGGCCGGCACGAAGATGTACTCCGGCACGACGCCGCCGAGCTGCTCGTAGAGCTCGTGCGCGAGCGTCTTCACGCCTTCGACGAACAGAGGATTGTACGCCGGCGACGCATAGTACCAATCCGTGCCGAGATGCTTTTTCACCTCGGCGCAGGCGTCCATGCGCGTGCCCGGGACGAGCACCGTCTCCGCGCCGTACGCGTCGAGCTGATGCAGCGCGCCCTGCGGCATGCCCTCCGGCGCGTAGACGCGGCACTTCATGCCGCCCGCCGCCGCGTATGCCGCGATGGACGCGCCCGCGTAGCCCGCCGTATCGAGCGCGATCTTCTCGATGCCGACCGACTTCGCCACGCTGACGAGCGTCGCTGCGCCGCGGTCCTTGTACGAGCCCGTCGGCTGGAGGTTCTCGAGCTTCAGGAGCACTTCGATGTTGCCGGCCTGCGCCTTCACGAGCGGCGTGATCATGTGGCCGATCGACACGTCATCCGGCACGATCTCGTCCGGATCTTTGTGCAAGCGGAACAGCCCGCCGCACGAGCAGCGGATGGAATGGGTATTCACGGGATATTGTTTCTTGCATTTTTCGCAGTAGAAATACATTGCGGAAACCTCCTCACGCACGTGGCGCTGAATTATTTCGGATGTAACTGTTAATTTCGCCACGCGTTTCCGAAAATCCTGCCGCACTCGGACACTTTCCTTCGAAATCGGAAGAAATCGTTCGATTACCTACGCCTCTCCCTCTGGGGGCAATGGCATTAAGTTAAGAAGCTGGTGAACGCATTAGCCCAAAGCCCCCCTCTCCGAGGGCAATGTCATTAAGTTAAGCGAGGAAAGCTCACAACCACAGCCTCCCTCCTTGGAGGGAGGACAGACGCGGAGCGAAGCGCAGCGTCAGGAGGGAGCG
>OMWS01000010.1 GCA_900314825.1 uncultured Veillonellaceae bacterium
AAGCATACTTCCCAGCCATGTTGCTGGATGCAGCGAAAGCAGCCGCCTGATTCACTATAAAATCATCGGATTTTTGTCTTGACAAGCGTGCCATTATACAGACGATACACATGAGCCCGTCGGCTTGGATGATGTGCAGAAAACGGCAAGCAAAGTGGCGGAACTCATCGCAGATCATATCGAGCCGGCGGTGCAATATGAGTTCAATGTCCTGCACGGCAAGGGCGGACGACCTTGCTTGGAATTGGAAATATATCGCGGCCTTTCTACGCCGTACTATTACAAGCACGAACAGTCACGTACGGCATTTGTCAGACGAGGCGATCGCTCGGAAGCCTCGACGTTTATCGAACTCAACAATCTTGTCTTGCGGGGCAAGAATTTGACGTTTGATGAACTGCCCAGCACGTATATGACAAATGATTTGAGTTTTACGTTGTTTGGTGCAACGTATAAGCAGATTACACGGAACACACTCCAAGGCAAACGCGACTTGGTTTCGATGAAGCTTATGGCTGAAGATGGCAGGATTACGAATGCGGGCGCATTACTCTCAGATCAAGGAGGTCTGCGTCAATCGCGCATTGTCTGCACGCATTGGAACGGCTTGCAGAAAGGGGCTGTCCATGAGGATGCCTCGGATGATATGGAATATGCTGAGACCAGCCTCATCATGCTCTTGCGCAATGCAGAAATGTTCATTCAGAATAATTCACGGCATGCATGGCGCGTTGTTGGAATGCAACGCGAGGAATCTCATGATTATCCGAAAAAGGCGATTCGTGAAGCCCTCGTCAATGCCATCATCCATCGGGATTATCAAGTGATTGGCTCGGAAATTCATGTCGATATGTTTGATGACCGTGTGGAAATCTCGTCGCCGGGTGGTATGATCAGCGGCCATCGCATCCAGGACTGCAACCCGATGAACGTTCCGTCGCGACGTCGAAATGAGGTACTTGCTGATGTTTTTGCGCGTCTCCATTACATGGATTGTCGTGGCAGTGGCATCGCTCGTATGCTCGAACCGTATAAGGGGTATGAGAAACAGCCAACCTTCTATTCGGATGAATATATGTTTCTCGTTACGTTTCCCAATTGCAATTATGGTGTGGATGGGCTTGTGGATATGGAGAGCTTGGCGGTTTCGGTAAAAGAAAGGAACACTTCCTCAGTAGAAATCGACACTTCGACGGCGAAACCGCACACTTCAACTATGAAAACAGATACTTCGACGGTGAGACCGCACACTTCTACGGTGAAACCGCACACTTCGAAAGAGGAAATGCCCCTTTCTAGAAACGTGTATCAAGCGATTGAGAATTACTTGATGCAGCATCCGCGCGCTTTTCAATCTCGAAATCGTGAATTGCTATTGACGATGGCTCGGCAAATACAAGGTTCATTTCAGCGAAAAGATATTTGCCGGAAGTATGGTGTTTCTCCTTCACAAGCAGCGAAGCTATTGCAAAAATGCTTGGACATTGGCTGGGTGAAGCGGGAGCGCTACGGCGTGTATCGCTTCGCTTCAGCGGTAAAGGACGGCGAGTGAATGCGCATCGCGATTTTTGAGAACATCATGACGCCGGGCGGGCATGAGGTGGACTTCGACCGCATCCTCTCGGAGGAGCTCACGGCGCTCGGGCACGACGTCGTGTTTTACGTGCCGGAGAATTTCACGTTTGCGTTTGACTATCAAAAGCCTGTCGTGCGCCTGCCGAAAGCGGCCGTCACGTATACGAAGGTACGCGGCCTCTCGCGTCTCGTCGCGACGGTGCGGCGCGAATGGCATCGGCAGGCATGGTACAAGGCGCTTTTTCGCCATGTGAAAGCGGGCGACTTCGATGCGCTCATCGTGCCGACGTCGACGTATCGCTATCTGCGGGCGCTGAAGAAAAGCCCGCTCCGCCATTCGCCCGTGCCCGTGATTTTCATTTTGCACGGCATCAATCCCGGCGAAGCGCCGAAATTCTTGCGGGCGGCGGACGCGCTCGCGGACTTCCCGAAGATTCGTCCGACCGTGCTGACGTTTGGCGATACGATTTTTGGCGAGCGGAGGGGAAACATCCGCTGCATTTATCCGCCGACGTTTGTGCCACGCGACATTCCGGAGGGCGAGCGGGCGGCGCTCGGCGCACGCGAGGACGGCGCGCCGCTGCGCATCGGCTTCTTCGGCCAGTATCGCCGCGAGAAGCATCTTGAGAATTTTCTCGATGCGTATTTTGCAGGGCATTACACGCGTCCCGTCGAGCTCTTCGTGCAAGGCGCGACGATGCATCCGGAGGACGCGGAGGATTTTGAGCGTATCATCGCAAAGTATCAAGACCGCACGGGCATCCGCTTTTTGCACAAGGGTCTCATCGGCGCGGAGTGGCAGCGGGCGATCCTTGGCATCGACGCGCTGCTGCTGCCGTACAGCGCCCCGCGCTATCGCTATCATTGGGGCGGCATGCTGTTCACGGCCATTGGTTTCCAGCGGCCGGTCGTCACGAGTGACGACATGAATCCCGAAGTCTTCGAGGCCTATCATATCGGCGAAACGTTCCCGAGCGGCGACCTTGCGGCCTTGCAGGGAGCGCTCGAATCATTTATCAATCATTATGACGAACGTCGCGCGATGTATGAAAGCGAGCTCGCGAAAGCGGCGGTGATGTATGCGCCGTCCGCGTTTGCAGAGCGGATCGCCGCCATCTTGGATGAAGCTTGAACGTCATTTGAAGGAGTCCTCCATGTCCACGGTATCAGCGTTGATCTTGGCGAAGAACGAAGAAAAGAATATCGAAGACTGCATCCGGAGCGTCAGCTTTGCGGACGAGATCGTCGTCATCGACGATTTCAGCACGGATCGAACGGCGGAGCTCGCAAAAGCGCTTGGCGCGCGCGTCGTGCAGCACGCACTCGATGGTAATTGGGGTGGACAGCAGACGTTCGCCATCCGAGAGGCGCGGTGTCCATGGATTTTCTTCATCGATGCAGACGAGCGGGCGACCAAGGCGCTCGCCGCGCGCGTGCGCGAGATCGTCGAGAAGGACGACCGCCGCTATGCGTATCAGAATGCACGGCTCAATTACTTTTGGGAGCAGCCGCTCCGGCATGGCGGCTGGTTTCCCGACTACGTCGTGCGCCTGCTGCCTGCGAAGGGGACATACGTGACGGGCTTCGTGCACCCGGCGTTTCATCATGATTACGAGGAGGTGCGCTTCCCCGAAGACGCGTACATGGTGCATTATCCCTATCGCGACTGGAATCATTATTTCAGCAAGCTGAATTTCTATACGACGCTCGCGGCGGAAAAAATGCAGCAGGAAGGGAAGCACGCTTCCTTTGCGGACTTCATCACGCATCCCGCGTGGGCGTCTTTCCGCATGTACGTACTGCGCGGCGGCTGGCGCGACGGGCGCATCGGTTTCGTGCTCGCGTGCTTCCATTATTTTTATACGATGGCGAAGTACGTGAAACTCTATTATCTTGACAAGACGAATCATCATGTGGGGGATGAAAGATGATTTCAGAGATCGTGAAACTCGGCAAGCGCATCTATCGCACGGAGAACCCGCGCGAACTGCACCGTTTCGTCGTCTTCCTCGGACGGAGCGAGGTGCATCGGCGCGGGATGAAGGAGCTCTGCGCGTGGTTCGAGCGCGAGCCATTGCGCAAGCAGATCTTGGAGGCGAATCCCTTTCCCATCGAGCAGGCGACGCGCGCCTTTTTTTATGCTGGTTCGACATTTTCGGAGCGCAAACGGATCATCTGCCAGCACTTCACGATGCTGCAGGAGCGGATGCGCCCGGAGGCGTTCGTGCGCTTTGGTGGCCTCGACGCGCGTTACATCCTTTGGAAGTCGGCAGAGGAAGATATCGATTGGACGGCGGACCTGACCTTTGAGCCGGGGCAGCGCAAGGAAGGGCTGCTTTGCGTGGAGATGCGCCTTGCGGGACGCCAGCTCTACCAGATCATCTTCTGGCTTGCCAAAGACCAGGCAGGAGAGGACAGCCTCTTCATCGGCGCCATGCAAGGGCCAAACATGGAGGGCGCGAAGGACATCGTCAAAGACATCACGAAGCGCTCGTACCGCTATCGCACAAAAAACCTCATCCTCTACATGGCACAGGCCGTCGCCCGAGCGTTCGGCGTGCAGCACATCTACGCCGTCACGAATACAGGCTACTACGCGCAGAACCACGTCCGCCGCGACCGCAAGCTGAAGACGGACTTCGGTGCGTTCTGGGAAGAGGCAGGCGGCTGGAAGACGGACGACCCGCGTTTTGACGAGTTGCCGCTTGTCGAGCCGCGCAAGACGATGGAGGAAGTCCCGACGCGCAAGCGCGCGCAGTACCGCAAGCGCTTCGCGTTCCTCGACGACGTCGACGCGCAGATCGCGGCAAGCATGGCGGAAATCTTGCGCCCAGCAGAGGAAACAAAATGAAAAAGATCTACAAGAACATCCTCGTCAATGCGCTCGTGAATCTCGGCGACGTCGTGCTGACGACGAGCGCGATTGCGTTGCTCAAAAAAGCGTACCCGGATGCCCGCGTCACGATGCTCGCGCGCCCTGTCGTGCGGCAGGCCGTCGAGAACAACCCCGTCATCGACGACGTGATTCTCTTCGACTACAAGGCGAAGCAGAATTCCTTCGGCAAGATGCTTGCCATGGTGAAAGAGCTCAAGCGCAGGCAGTTCGACCTCAGCATTTCCTTTGACCGCAAGCTCCGCCCCGCGCTCCTTGCCTGGCTCGCGGGCATTCCCGTGCGCGTGGGCCCGGACCGCGTGTTCGACGACAAGCCGAGCCGCGTACCATGGCTCTACACCGACACCATCCACATCGCGCACGACCTCGAAACGAACTTGCAGGCGGAAACGTATCAAGCCATCATCCGCGGCTTCACAGGACTCACCGAGCATGCGCAGCCGGTCTTTGCACGCATCACGCCCGAGGCAGAAAAAGAAGCGGAACGCCTCCTCACGAAGCTCCCAAACGCACAAAAGCGCATCGCGCTCTGCGTCAAAGGCACGTTCCCGCTGAAGACGTGGCCAAAAGAATCGTTTGTCGCCGTTGTTGACCGCCTGGCGGCGCGATACGATGCATCCTTTTTCATTGTTGGCGCGCCGAATGACAGGGAATATGCGGACGAAGTCATCGCGGCCATGCATCATCCCGTGCAGAATTTCTGCGGCGACACGAGCCTCGTCAGCCTTGCGGCGCTCCTCAAGCGAGCCGACCTCCTCATCACCGTCGATACCGGCGCGACACATATCGCCGCGACGACCGGCATCTCGATGATCACGATGTACGGCTGCACGAGCCCGCGCCGCTGGCATCCCATCAATAAGAACGCCGTCGTCTTCACCTCGGATGAGCCCTGCTGCCCTTGCACGTGCCGGGCAGACGAGTGCCCATCAAATCCGAAACCAAACTGCTTGTGGCACGTGACGCCGGAAAGCATCGCCGAGGCGGCGGAACGGATGCTTGGGAAAGAAACAACGAAACGTTAAGAGAAATGACCCGGGAGATGGATGCGATGAACACGGCGATGCCCATCGGACGAGATGATTTTGCAGATGTCCGGCGAGGCGGATACTATTTTGTCGATAAGACAAACGTCATCAAACAGCTCATCACGAAACCGCCGGCCGTGACGCTCTTCACGCGCCCGCGTCGGTTCGGAAAAACGTTGCTGTTGTCGATGCTCCGCTATTTCCTCGACGTCGAGGGCGCGGAGGAGCATCGGAAGCTCTTTGACGGGCTGGCCGTCGCGAACGATGCGGAGACGATGGCGCAGCAAGGCTCGCGACCGGTGCTGTTCTTGACACTGAAAGAATGGAAGACACATACATGGGACACGATGCAGCAGGTGATCATGGATGCGCTTGGTCAAGCGTTCGACGAACATGAATATCTTCTGCGGGCAGGATCCGTCACGCGCCGCGAACGGATGATTTTCGAAAAGATTCAGTTCGGAGAGGCGAATTTGGTGACGTGCCGGACGGCACTGGCGTTCCTGTTGCGATTGATGGAAAAATATTATGGCAAGAAGCCCGTCCTCCTGTTCGACGAATATGATGTGCCGATCCAGCAGGCGTGGGAACATGGTTTTTACGATGATGCCATTGATTTTTTCCGTGAGTTCCTGTCGTCTGCATTGAAGACGAACCCCTCGCTCGACTTCGCCATTCTCACAGGAGTCTTGCGCATCTCAAAGGAGAGCATCTTCTCCGACCTGAATAATCTGGATGTCGATAGCGTCCTGCAGATGAAGTATCCGGAAGCTTTCGGATTCACGCCGAACGAAGTAGCGAAAATAGCATCCGATCTCGGCAGCCGGGACAAGCTTCCGGAACTGCGGGCGTGGTATGATGGCTATCGTTTTTCTGATCAGGAAATCTATAATCCGTGGTCCGTCCTGCAATATTTTCACCATGGTTGTATCCCTGCGCCTTATTGGGTCAACACCTCTGGGAATATGATCCTTGGCGAACTCCTGCGGCATACCGACCAGGCGCATATGGAGGAACTGGAAGGCCTCCTTCTGGGGGAGAGCATCCAGAGCCGGTTACATGAGGGCGTCGTTTACAGCGATATCAAGGACGATGAGGAATCGCTCTGTACGATGCTCTGCCTGACGGGATATCTCACGGTGGAAAGCAAGCGCCGCGTGGGCAATGCGGACATCTACTCGTTGCGCCTCCCGAACCGCGAGATGCAGGCGCTCTTCGGCACGGAGATCCTCCGGCGTTTCCCGCGGGCGTTCAACCAATCATCTCTCGTGCGGCTCATGGAAGCGTTCCTCGACGGCGACCTCCCGCAGGTACAAGAAGGCCTTTCCCGCTATCTCGAAGTCCTTGCGAGTACGTTCGACACGGGAAAAGAGAAGGAATCCTTCTACCACGGCTTCGTCCTCGGCATGACGGCGCTCCTCGTGCCGGACTATGAAGTCCGATCGAACCGCGAGTCAGGGCGCGGGCGGTATGACGTCGCCGTGTTTCCGAAAGATACGGAAAAAGCGGGCATGGTGCTCGAATTCAAGACAGCGGAGACGGAGGATGCGCTCGAAAAGAAAGCGCAGGAAGCGCTCGCGCAGATCGAGGAGCGGGGATACGATGCCGAGTTCCGCGCGCGGGGCGTGGGGGTCGTGCGGAAGTACGGCATCGCGTTCTGCGGGAAGACGGTGTGCGTGAAGTTCGAAAATGCTGGACACGCAGATGCATGAAATTGGAGGAGCAAACGTTTCGGAGGTGGACGGAATGGACACGGCGATGCCGATCGGGAAAGATGATTTTGCCGAGCTTCGGCGCGGCGGATATTATTTCGTGGACAAGACGGAGGTCATTCGGAAACTCATTACGAAGCCGGCGGAAGTGACGCTCTTCACGCGTCCGCGCCGCTTCGGCAAGACGATGCTCTTATCCATGCTGCGGTATTTCCTCGACATCGAGGGCGCGGAGGAGCACCGGAAGCTCTTTGACGGACTGGCCGTCTCGCGTGACGCGGAGACAATGGCACAGCAAGGTTTGCGACCCGTATTGTTCTTGTCGCTCAAGGGGTGGAAATACCCGTCCTGGGAACGGATGCAGAGCGGGATGAGAAGCCAGCTCAGCGAAATCTTCCGGAAGCATAAAAACCTTTTGGAAGGGAATATGGAGTCGTGGGATCGAGAGGATTTCCTGAGCTTTGTGCGAGGGAAGGCAGATATCGATCTTTGCCAGAACGCACTCGCGTTCCTCCTGCGTCTGATGGAAGAACACTACGGAAAGAAGCCCGTCCTGCTCTTGGACGAGTATGACGTGCCCGTGCAGAACGCATGGGAAAATGGCTATTACAAGGATGCCATCGACTTCTTCCGAGAGTTCCTGTCGAGTGCACTGAAATCGAATCCCTCGCTCGACTTTGCCATCCTCACGGGCGTGCTGCGCATTTCGAAGGAAAGCATCTTCTCCGATCTCAACAACTTGAAAGTGGACAGCGTCTTCCGGACGCAATTTTCGGAAGCCTTCGGCTTCACTCCGCAGGAAGTCCGGAAGCTCGCGGAAGACATCAGCCATGCGGACAAGCTCCAGGAACTGCGCAATTGGTATGATGGGTATCGCTTTGGTACGTCGGAAATTTATAATCCGTGGTCCGTGCTGAATTACTTCGATAACGATTGCGAACCAGCGACTTATTGGGTGAATACATCGGGAAATGCGATCCTCAGCGAACTCTTGCGGCACACGGATCGCGATCACGTGGAGGCGCTCGAGGGGCTTCTCCAAGGCGGCACGGTGCAGGGGTATTTGCAAGAGGGCACCGTCTACAATGATATGTATCAAAGCGAAGATGCGCTTTTCACGATACTCTGCCTGACAGGGTATCTCACGGTGGAGAGCAAGCGCCGCATGGGCAATGCGGACATCTACACGTTGCGCCTCCCAAATCGCGAAATGCAGGCACTCTTCGGCACGGAAATCTTGAAACGTTTCCCAAAGAAATTCAACCGATCTTCCCTCGTGCGGCTCATGGAGGCGTTTCTGGATGGTGATGTTGAACACGTACAGGAAGGGCTTTCACGCTATCTCGAATACCTCGCGAGCACATTCGACACAGGCAAAGAAAAAGAGTCGTTCTACCACGGCTTCGTCCTCGGCATGACGGCGCTCTTGGTGCCGGATTACGAAGTCCGCTCGAACCGCGAGTCGGGACGCGGGCGGTATGACGTCGCCGTGTTTCCGAAAGATACGGAAAAAGCGGGCATGGTGCTCGAATTCAAGACAGCGGAGACGGAGGACGCGCTCGAGAAGAAAGCGCAGGAAGCGCTTGCGCAGATCGAGGCGCGCGGCTACGACGCCGAGTTTCGTGCGCGGGGCGTGGGAGACGTGAAGAAGTACGGCATCGCATTTTGCGGGAAACAGGTGCATGTGAAATTTGACATATGACGGGGGGGCACAGTCTTAATGTTGAAAAAAACGCGTATCGCATTTATTGACGACCATGCAGTCGTAAATTTTCCAGGAGGAATCGAGCGCGTCGTTTGCAATTTTTGCAATGCATTTGCAGAAAAAGGCTATGAAATGGCGCTCGTCTGCATGAATCCAGAAAAAGGATGCCCATTTTTCCCACTTTTGCCGACCGTGACATTCGTGAATCTGTGGTATGCGTTTGATACGCACGCATTTGGCGGCTGGCGTTGGCAGATGAAAAAAATCGAGAAAGAGCTTTTGCGTACGTTTGCCGGGAAGGATATGCGAGTCGGCGGACGCTGCATCCGGGATCCGAAGCAAGCCTATTATCAAGAAACGTTTATCCAACGGCTGCATCGTTTTATCGAAGCATGGCATCCAGACCTTTTGATTAGCATTGGCGCTGCGAGCTCGTATCTAGGGAAGTGCGCAACGAAGGATACTGCAATCCCAATGATTGGCATGGGGCATGAGGATCCGGAGAATCCGCCTGTGCGCTACAGCGAAGAAGAACAGGAAGGTCTCCGGCATTGCGATGTGTTTCAAGTTTTATTGGATTGTTATGCGGAGCATTATCGGAAAATGGGTTGTAAACAGGTCGTGACGATTCCGAATGCGGTGCCGCAGGTACCGGATGAAAGGATTGCGGATTTGTCTGTCGGACATCATCGCATCGTTCACATCGGGCGAATCGATGGGAGTCTCAAACGGCAGCACCTTTTGATTGAGGCGTTTGCGCAGATTGCTGAAAAATATCCAGAATGGAGTCTGCATTTTTATGGCAGTATTGATAATCGCCGTTATAAAAAACGACTGGATGCCTTGATCTGCAAGCATCAGTTGGAGGGACGCGTTATTTTTGAGGGGACCAGCGACCGGATTGCCGTAGAATTGCGGAAAGCAGATATTTTTGCATTCCCGAGCGCGGCTGAATCGTTTGGCCTTGCCTTGGCAGAAGCGATGAGTGCGGGACTTCCGGTCCTGGCATACCGATCGTGCCGAGGCGCCTCCAGCTTGGTGGAGCATGGGGGCAGCGGGCTGCTGGTTGAGGAAGGCGCTGCATCCTTGGCGCAGGGACTGGAGCAATTGATAAAGGATCCAGCATTGCGCATCCGACTGGGACGGGCAGGGCATGAAGCGATGAAATCCTATGCGCCCGAACGTGTTTGGATTCAATGGGAACAGTTGCTCAAGGATGTGCTTTCCTCTGAGCAGGCAGAAAGAATATGATACGATTTGGGGGTCGATGAATCAAATGAATTTGCAGTTGGGGGCGGGAGAGCGCAGAACGGGGCAGGGGATGCCGTATGTCCTTGTGTTGATGGGACTGGCCTCGCAGACCTCTGTCGGATTGATGTCCGTGTTGATGGGGATCGGCGTCTTGTGCACGTTGTATGATCTTGCGCGACGTCGGGAAGCCTTGCAAATGGATCCACCAATCGGTCGGGTGCTGGCGTTTTACAGTGTTTCGCTCATCATCGGGAACCTGATGTGTTTTCCCGTTGCGTATGGCATCCGGGATGCGCTTTCAGCGCTGTACAAGGTCGTGCCGTTTTTCCTGGCCGTGTTTTATCTGAAAAATTGGCGGACAGCGCGTCTCGTTTTTCTAGCGATGGCGGTTTCCATGTTGGTAAACGATGTCGTAGCAGTGCATCAAGAGTATGGCTATCTTCAGAATCATACGATCGGGCGATTGACTGGCATGACGGAGCACCCGACAATGCTCGGGGCGTTTTTGTTGCTCGTCCTCCCGCTTGTTACGTTTCTGCCCAAAGTTCTGCGGTTTTCACGGCGACAAGCGTGGTTCCTTTGGGGCGTGGCGGCGTTGTCGTTCCTCGTATTGATGTTTTCTCAGTCGCGCGGCACATGGATGGCGTTTTTCGGCACGCTCGTGCTGTTCGTGGGCATGGAACGGCAACACCGTATGCGGCATCTAAAAGTGGCGGGCATTGCTATCGTCGTGTTTGCTGTGGTGCTGGGCACGGTGCCGGCGTTGCAACAACGTATGCATTCGGTTTCGGATACGAATCTCGTGAGCAACACAGAACGCATCTTGATGTGGAAAGGCGCTTTGCAGATCTGGCAGGATCACCCGTTGTTCGGCTCCGGTGCGGGGACGTTCCGACAGCATTTTGATTCCCCCGAATACCGTCCGCCAGAGGCGAAAGAGCCGTTTCATCTGCATCCGCACAATTATTTTTTGAAGGTGCTTTCAGAACAAGGGATATGGGGCCTCTTTTTCTATCTTTGGTTGCACGGCCTGATTGCATGGCAGCTGTATGAGCGGTGGCGTCACCCGTGCGGAAAGGCGGCCCAAGTTGTAGCACTCTGCGGCCTTTTGGCGTTCGCTGGATTCCACTTTGCGGCTATCACAGACACGGCGCTACGGATTCTGGACGTTGCACGCATGTACTGGCTGACCATGGGCGCCTGCCTCGCGGCAGCGCAGCTGAAGGATGAAGAGGCGGAAGAATAGTGCGGCGACAATTGCGCGCGGTGGCTGCTGAAGATGACGGAGGCGGAGGACCAGACGGTGAACCTCAGGCATCTGATGGATTTCGGCGACGCGCCGTTTGCTATCCATATCGTGAACACGGACGAAATCGTGCATTCCATGCGCGAGCTCGTGCCGGTGGCGGGGCTTTTGATTTGAGGAGGTGTCTGTGGTGCAAGTACAGGTGAACCCTGATGTATTGATGTGGGCGGTGCAGCAGAGTGGTGTGCCGATGGAGCAGTTTGAAACATGGTTTCCTGCGTTTCCAGCATGGCTGAAAGCGGAAAAATTTCCGACCGTTGCGCAATTGGAGTCCTTCGCGAGAAAAGCGCATGTCCCTTTTGGATACTTGGTGCTTCGGGAGGTACCGTCGTTGAGCCGTCCCCATGTGCAAGATTTCCGTACGGTGGAAAGCCGTGCGGTCACGGGATACAGCCGCAATCTTTTGGATACCATCCGGCAGATGAAAGAGCGGCAGGCATGGTTGCATGAATACAAGAAAGCAGGAGATTATGCGAAGGTTGCTTTCGTTGGAAGCTTGACAAAAAGCACGTCGAAGACAGTTTTTTTGGAACGCATGTACGGAACTATCGGATTGGATGCGGGATGGCAAGAGGCGCTTCCGACGAAAGAAAGGGCATTCCAACAGCTGCGTGATTGCGTGGAAGAAGCTGGCGTGGTTCTTTTTGTGAATGGCATCGTCGGAAACGATACGCATCGCCCATTGGATTTGCAAGAATTCCGCGGGTTTGCCCTCGCAGATGATTATGCGCCATTGATTTTCATCAACGGTGTGGATGCGACTGCCGGAAAAATTTTTACGCTGGTGCATGAACTCGTGCATTTGTTCCTCGGACGGGATGGATTGGACGATGGGACAGAGGCGTTTTGCAACGAGATGGCGGCTTCGTTCCTCGTGCCAGAGACGCGGTTTGCTGATGCATGGAGGCAGAAGCCCCAGGACTTCGAGGGGCTGGAAAGAACGTTTAAAGTCAGCCGCCTCGTGTTATACCGTGTGGCGTTGACGCGCCAGTATATTTTGAAGAAGCAATATGATGCGCTCGTGAAGACGTATGAGGAAGAGATGCCCCGCAGGAAACGTCATGGTGGGGGCGGAGATTTCTACAAGGTACTGCCCAATCGGATCGGCAGGAGCTTCAGCCGTTATGTATTTTCTGCCGTACAGGAGGGCGCGTTGCTTTATCGCGAAGCATATCGCTTGCTGGGGATTCATGGGAACTCTTTTCAACATGCCATGCAGGAAGCGGCGGAGGTGTGATGATGCGTTATTTGCTGGATACGAATGCGCTGATTACGGCGAAGAATCGTTTTTATGCATTTGACATTCTTCCGTCCTTCTGGTCATGGCTGGAACAAGTGGTACATCGCGGCGAGTGCGCGTTTTTAGATGCCGTTGCGGATGAAATCAAAGCGGGTGACGATGGGCTGGTGAGGTGGATACGCGAAAAAATCCCGCAGGCTTCTATTCTGAAGACAAAGCAAGATGAATATGTCTTTGCACAATATCGCGAAATTGCGGAAGTCGTGTATCATGATCCGATTTTCTCTGCAGAAAACAAAGAACAATTCATGAGCGTTGCGGATCCTTGGCTGATTGCTGCTGGGAAGACATGGGGCGATACGATCGTGACATTTGAGACGATTCCGGGGAACGGGTCAAAGAAGGTAAAGATTCCTGTCATCGCGCAACGGATGGGCGTGCGCGTTGTAGATTTGTATCAAATGATGCGGGAATTGCATGCAGCGTTATAAGCGCCTGCGGCGTGAAGACGCTGATGCTGATCCGCATGATGCCCGAGCAGGTCTTCAACGCGTCGCAGTGCGGCGACAATTGCGCGCGGTGGCTGCTGAAGATGACGGAGGCGGAGAACCGGACGGTGAACCTGCGGCATCTGATGGATTTCGGCGACGCGCCGTTTGCTATCCATATCGTGAACATGGACGAAATCGTGCATTCCATGCGCGAGCTCGTGCCGGTGGCGGGGCTTTTGGTGTGAGATCGGCTGTTGATTTTCCTCGATATGGCTGTGTGACAAGATAAGAGGAAAAGAAGATTGGTTGAGAGGTGATGAGGGTGGGGATTTATTTGAATCCCGGGGATCGGGCCTATCGGATGGCGCTGCGATCGGAAATCTACGTGGACAAGACAGGCCTTCTCGCGCAGTTGGATCGCCTGCTCGACACGGCGCAGCGATTCGTCTGCATCAGCAGGCCGCGGCGCTTTGGCAAGACGATGGCGGCGGACATGGTTTCCGCTTACTACGACCGCACTGTCGATGGTGCAGAACTTTTTGCCGGCCGCATTATCACAAAAGCGTTGTCCTTTGCCGCATGCCGCAACCGCTATGACGTTATTCATGTCAATATGCAGACCTTCTTGAGTGCGGCGAGCAGCATGGAAGAGCTCCTGCGTTTGCTGTACGAGGAACTGGCAGAAGATATTCAAGAGGTGTATCCAGACGTGCGCGCAGGAACGAGACGATCGCTCCCTTCCTTGCTCCAGCATGCCTTTCAAGTGACGCAGCGCCCGTTTGTCATCGTTATCGACGAATGGGACTGCATTATCAGGGAATATAGGGAGGATAAGGATGCACAAGAGAGGTATCTTGATTTCTTACGCGATTTGCTGAAAGACCGGACGTATGTCGCGCTCGCCTACATGACTGGCATCCTGCCCATCAAGAAATACGGTACGCATTCGGCGCTTAATATGTTTGACGAATACTCTATGACGTCGCCTGGGCCGTTTGCACCGTTTTTCGGTTTTACGACGGCAGAAGTGCAGGCGCTCTGCCGTCGTTACCATATGGAGTTTGCGTGTGTGAAGGCATGGTATGACGGATATGCGTTTCCAGGCGTTGGCGAGATCTACAGCCCGCGTTCCGTCGTCGCGGCGATGCTGCATGGCACGCTTGACACGTATTGGAATCAGACGGAAACGTTCCAAGCGCTCCGCATCTATATCGATTTGGATTTCGGCGGCCTCCGCGCAGCCGTCATCCGCCTCATCGCGGGCGAATGCATTCCTATAGAGACAGGGACGTTCAACAACGACATGACAACGTTCCACACGGCGGACGATGTATTGACGCTCCTCGTCCATCTGGGCTATCTCGCCTATGACCGAGCGACATCGCGCGTCCATGTGCCGAACAGGGAAGTCATGATGGAATTCGTCAACGCGATCAGCGTAGGCGGATGGGATGAAGTCGTACGTGCCATCAAAGCATCGAACGAACTCTTGCAAGCCGTTTGGCGGCAGGACGAAGCGGCGGTTGCTGCTGGTGTTGAAGCGGCACATTTTGAAACGAGCCAGCTTGCCTATCATGATGAAAATGCGCTTGCATGCACGATATCCCTAGCTTTCTATGCAGCACGGGAATACTATGATTGTTATCGTGAATTGCCGGCAGGAAAAGGATTTGCTGACATCGTATTTGTACCGCGCACGCAATATGCGGAGAAGCTGGCGCTTGTCATAGAGTTGAAATGGAATAAAGATGCGGCAACTGCCATTCGGCAGATTCGGGAAAAGCAGTATGTCAAGGCGCTACAATCGTATCATGGAAAAATCATTCTGGTCGGGATCAATTATGATCGGAAAACGAAAGAACATACATGCCAGATCGAGATGGTGGAGCCGTTCTGCGGGAAGAAGACCTGCACCGAGTTGAAATGAGGGAGATTGTTGTTTTCGTTGTTTTTCGCAGGGCTTCAGCAGGATCTGAAGCTCTTTCTGTTCGCGCCGATCTTGTCGGCGGTGTTCCGCCTCATCTTCATCGAGGTGTACGGGACGGAGAAACGTCCGCAGGGCGACTTCCAGAAATGGAAGGAGTGCTTCCGCTATGGCTTCTGGTGGGGGCTTGACTGGCATGCATACGTGTTCCTCGTGTCCATGGTGCTCGTGAGCCTGCCGGGCGCGTTTTTGCCGGCGTATTTCGCCGTGGGCGACACGGTGCGGCTCGTCGGTGGGATGGTGTATGCGTTCGTGCTCTATACGGCGTTCGTGGGGCGCATGGTTTTTTATCATCACTTCCATGACAATTTCAATGAGACGCTCTGGCTCGGGCGGAAGGCGGAGAAGCACAACTTCGTCGATATCTTCTTCCATGAGGATCATGGCGTGCTCGTGCTCTTGAGTTACGTGCCGGTGCTCGCGGCTGTCTATGCGTTCATTTCGGCGTGCCTCGCGCTCCCTTCGGTCGCGTATCCAGAAGTCGCGACGGGCGCAGCGCAGTGGGCGGTGAATGCGGTCGTGTTCGTCCTCGCCGTGCTGCTTTTCTACTGGCTGCGTTTCGGCGGGACGCTCGCGCATCGAGACAAGCCGGAGTGGGACGAGATCCCGGCTGTCGTAAAAAAAGATGTGTTCTTCGCGCGCGCGACGGTCGACGATCTCGTTGCCTTGGAAATGGTGTGGAAGCATCCGCTCGCGGGACTCCTCTCGCATACGGACGAACAGGATGCGGCGGCTATCGACCGCATCGTGCCAGAGGCGATGAAAGGGCGCTGGCAGACGCTGCCGTCGCCCGCCGACGCCTTCGTACGTCACGCAAAGGGCGCGCGCATTACGAAACCGCGCCATGTGTTCCTCATCGTCGGCGAGAGTTACGCGCAGATGCCGTTCGATGACATTTATGCAGACTACCATATCGTCGATGGCGGCAAGGCGCTGCGCGCCGAGCCGCATACGGCGGTGCTCAACAACTTCCTGCCGGCCGGCATGGTGTCGCGCCCGGCCATCGTCGGGCTGATGTCCGGCATCTTCGACGGGCGGCTCGAGCTCAATGAGCGCGAGGATTTCTGGCGCGGCGGGCTCGATGTGTCGCTGCCGCGCACGATGAAGCGGCTCGGCTACCAGACGATCTATTGGTATGGCGGCAATCCGACGTACGGCAATTTCGACAAGTATGGGCCGGCCGTCGGCTTCGACGAGGTTCGTGGCGCGACGGAATTTTGTCCGTCCGATGCGCCGCGCACGTGGGTCGGCGTCTACGATCATATTTTCCTCGAGCACGCGGCGGAGCTTATGGAGCAGATCGGCGACACGCCGACGTTCCATTTCGTCTACACGACATCGAACCACGGGCCGTATCAGATCCCGCTCGCGGAGAACGGCTATGACGTGGAGCAGGTGATGCCCGATATCCCCGAGGCCGTGAAGCGAAGCAAGAAAAAGCAGGATATGCTCGGCACGTTCTGGTACTCGGATCAGGCGATCACGAACTTCATCCGCCGCATGCGGATGGCATATCCTGACAGTTTGTTCCTCGTGACGGGCGACCATTCGCACATCGCCATCCATCCGGGCGACACGCTCACGCGGCAAGACATCACGCTGCGCGAGCAGTTCTGCACGTCGTTCATGATGTTGCACCCGGAGATCGACCAAAGCATCCTCGCAGGCAATACGATCGGCAGCCACATGAATCTCGCGCCGACCATCTATGAACTGATCGCGCCTGCGGGATTCGAATACTACAGCTATTTTCAGCCGCTTACGGAGCACGTCGACCACGTCGTGACACCGTATCATTGGATGGACGAAAGCGCGATCGGGCCGTCGGGGGACCGGCGCTATCAGCTGCTCAACGCGACAGCGGAACCCGTCGAAACGCACGAAGATGCGGATGGCGTTCGGTATGCAGCAGAGCGCGAAGCGCTCGAAGCCGTGACGGGCTGGATCGCGCGCCATCCGGAGACGTGCTTGTGGAAATGGTAAGATGCGTGTAAAATAAAGGTAATGAAGCCTCCCCCTCTGGGGGAGGTGACCCCGAAGGGGGCGGAGAGGGTAGCGGCCTATGTTGATTCACTATCCTTTCGATAGAATCGAGAATCGCATCATGCGCTACCCTCTCCGCCTCGCATTCGCTCGGCACCTCCCCCAAAGGGGGAGGCGTACCAACAGTTGGAGGTGCGTTCCCATGTTGGAAATTCTTGGCGGGCTGTTCCTCGTCGGCCTGATTGTCGTGCTCGCGTTTACGGGCGTGGCGGCGACGACGATTGCCGTCGTCGCGATGGCCTGCGTCGTCGTAGCCGCGATCATCGGCCTCGTGCTCGGTACGGCGGTGCTGCTGTTCAAAGTGCTCGTGGCTGTGCTGCTCGCGCTCGCTTTGCAATTTATCTTTGTGCGCGTGCTGACGGCGCTCGGCGATCGTGCGCGGATGGATGCGCTTCAAGAGGAAGCGTCCGTGAACCGCATCGCATGGATTCTGTCCGGTATCACGACAGGATATTTGTATTTTATTCGCTGAGAGCTTAAGTTTTTGGACAATCGTTCGATAAAAGAAATAGGAACCGTTTTGTAGCAAGGAGGCGGCGATATGGATATGATGAGTATCGCGGCGATGTCCGTGGATATGCATCAGGCACGGGCCGTGCAGGACATGGGCGTGTCCGTGCTGAAGATGGCGATGGAGACTTCTTCGGAAAGCGTCGAGGATCTGCTCGGGCAAATGACCGAGAGCCTCGATCCGAACCTCGGGGCGAACATCGACATCATGGCATGAAAGAGAGGGCGTCGGCAAAAGCCGGCGCCCTCTCTTTTTCAAAAAATCTTTTGACATTTTGACATTTCGCTGTTGACTTTTTGTTTTATCCGTTGTATATTCTTTATAGATTCGAAGTTAGCACTCGCACCCAGTGAGTGCTAACAGCACAATCAGCGCGAATCGCGTGCTGCGGGAGGAGGGGTGCGGATGGACGACAAGCTCGACGCGCGCAAGCAGCGCGTGCTCAAAGCCATCATCCAGGACTACGTCGCCTCGGCCGAGCCCGTCGGCTCGCGGACGCTTGCGCGGAAGTATGATCTCGGCGTGAGCCCCGCGACGATCCGCAACGAGATGGCCGACCTCGAAATGCTCGGCTACCTCGAGCAGATCCACACGTCATCCGGGCGCATCCCGTCGTCGAAGGGCTACCGCTTTTACGTCGACGGCCTCATCCCGCCGGCACCCGTCAGCGACGAGGAGAAAGCGCGCATCGACGCGTGGTATCACCGCCGCGTGCGGCGCATCGAGGAAGTGTTCCAGGAGACCGCGCGCATCATCTCGCAGGTGACGCACAATGTGTCGCTCGTGCTCGCGCCGCAGCTCACGCAGGCGAAGTTCCATTGCTTGCAGTTTTTGCCGCTCGATGACCGCCGCGTCATCACCGTCCTCATGACGGACGCAGGCTTCATCGAGAACAAGATCCTCCACATGCCGGACGGCGCGACGTTCGAAGATTTCCAGCGCATGGCGCAGGTCATCAACAAGAACCTCGTCGGCCACACGCTCGCGCAGGTGCAGCACCACTCGCTCGCGGAAATCAAGGACGAGATCGCCGATGAACCGCTCTACGAGGCGGCACTCGAGATCATCCGCCGCGCGCTCGACGCGAGCAAGGAAGAGCGGCTGTACCTCGGCGGCACGACGCAGATGCTCGAGCAGCCAGAGTTCCACGATGTGGAAAAAGTCAAGTCCGCGCTCCTCGTGCTCGAGGAGGAGGAGCTCATGAAAGACCTCCTGCACGCGCACCGCGGCGACGGCCTGAATGTGACGATCGGCAAGGAAAACGCCGACAGCCACTTCCAGGACAGCAGCCTCATCACAGCGACGTACCACCTGAACGGCGAGCTCCTCGGCACGATTGCGGTCCTCGGGCCGACGCGCATGGAGTACGAAAAGGCGATGAGCCTGCTCGAATATATGAACACGAACCTGACGAACATCATCAAGCGCTTCGACTGGTAGCGAGGCGGAAAGAAGGAGATCTCATGCCAGCCTTTATGAAGGACGAGAACAAGAGAGACGAAGAAAAGCTGAAGGAAATGCAGCGCGAGATTGACGAAGCGACATCGGCGGAAGATGCAGATGCCGCAAGCGACGCGGAAACATCCGATGAGGCGGCAGCCGCCGAAGATGTGACCGTCGAAACGGCCGACGACCTCGCAAAGCAGATCGAAACGCTCCAGGCTGCGCTTGACGAAAAGGACAACAAGCTCAAGCGCCTCCAAGCGGACTTCGACAATTTCCGCCGCCGCACGAACAAGGAACGCGTGGAGATCGGCGACGTCGTGACGCAGGAACTTTTGAAGAGCCTGCTCCCGATCGTCGACAACTTCGACCGCGCCATGGCGACGGAGCAGCAGGACGGCGCCGCGTTCCAGAAGGGCGTCGAGATGATTTATACGCAGCTCGGCGAGACGCTGAAAAACGCCGGCCTCGAAAAGATCGAGACCGAAGGCCAGAAATTCGATCCGAATTTCCACCAGGCCGTCATGCGCGTCGAAAATCCCGATCTCGAGGATGAGACGATCGCGCAGGAGCTCCAGAAGGGCTACATGGCGCGCGGCAAAGTCATCCGCCCGAGCATGGTGCAGGTCGTTTCGAATTCCTAAGCAAACCCATTATTTTCATATAGATGATCACTTTTCACAGATAAAACAGGAGGAAACACATCATGTCGAAAGTCATTGGTATTGACCTCGGTACCACGAACTCCGTCGTGTCCGTCATGGAAGGCGGCGAGCCGACGGTCATCACGAATCCGGAAGGCAGCCGCATCACGCCGTCCGTCGTTGGTTTCACGAAAGACGGCCAGCGCCTCGTCGGCCAGCTCGCGAAACGCCAGGCCGTGTCGAATCCGGATCGCACGATCCGTTCAATCAAGCGCCATATGGGCGATCCGAACTATAAAGTCACGATCGACGGCAAAGCCTACACGCCGCAGGAAATCTCCGCGATGATCCTGCAGAAGCTCAAGGGCGACGCGGAAGCGTACCTCGGCGAGACGGTCTCGCAAGCCGTCATCACGGTGCCGGCGTACTTCAACGACGCCCAGCGCCAGGCGACGAAAGACGCCGGCAAGATCGCAGGCCTCGATGTCATGCGCATCATCAACGAGCCGACGGCAGCTGCGCTCGCCTATGGCCTCGACAAAGACCAGGACGAGACGGTCCTCGTCTTCGACCTCGGCGGCGGCACGTTCGATGTCTCGATCCTCGAGCTCTCGGACGGCACGTTCGAAGTCCTCGCGACGAACGGCGACACGCACCTCGGCGGCGATGATTTCGACCAGAAAATCATGGATTGGATGGTCGAGTCCTTCAAGAAGGAAAACGGCATCGACCTCTCGCAGGACAAGATGGCGGCACAGCGCCTCAAGGAAGCGGCCGAAAAAGCGAAGATCGAGCTCTCGAGCATGACGCAGACGAACATCAACCTGCCGTTCATCACGGCGGACGCCTCGGGCCCGAAGCATCTCGACCTCACGCTGACGCGCCAGCAGTTCAATGAAATGACGAGCGACCTCGTGCAGCGCACGATGGAGCCGACGCGCAAGGCCATGGCCGATGCGGACCTCACGGGCAATGATATCAACAAGATCATCCTCGTCGGCGGCTCGTCCCGTATCCCCGCCGTGCAGGATGCTATCCGCACGATCCTCGACAAAGAGCCGTCGAAAGGCGTGAACCCGGACGAGTGCGTCTCCGTCGGTGCAGCCATCCAGGGCGGCGTCCTCGTCGGCGAAGTCAAAGACGTGCTGCTCCTCGATGTCACGCCGCTGTCCCTTGGCATTGAGACGCTCGGCGGCGTCTGCACGAAGATCATCGAGCGCAACACGACGATCCCGACGTCGAAGAGCCAGGTCTTCTCGACGGCGGCGGACAACCAGCCGTCCGTCGACATCCACGTCCTGCAGGGCGAGCGCGAAATGGCTGCCGACAACAAGACGCTCGGCCGCTTCGAGCTCTCCGACATCCCGCCGGCGCCGCGCGGAGTGCCCCGCATCGAAGTCAAGTTCGACATCGACGCGAACGGCATCGTGCACGTCTCGGCGAAAGACCTTGGCACGGGCAAAGAGCAGAAGATCACAATCCAGTCCGACAGCGGCATGAGCAAAGAAGACATCGACCGCATGGTCAAAGAAGCGAAAGCGCATGAGGCCGAGGACAAGAAGCGCAAGGACGAGATCGACACGAAGAACAACGCCGAAGCGCTCGCGTACCAGGCGGAAAAGACGATCAAAGACCTCGGCGACAAGGCCGACAAGGCAAAGGCCGACGAAGTCCAGAAGGCCGTCGATCATCTGAAAGAGACGATCAAGGGCGGCAACACGGAAGCCATCAAGAAGGCGACGGAAGAACTCCAGAAGCCGCTCTATGAGCTCAGCGCGGCCGCGTATCAGGCGGCGGGCGCACAGCAGGGCGCTCCGGGTGCCGGTCCGACCGGCCCGCAGCCGGGGGCACAGGGCGCAGGTGCATCCGAGAAGAAGGATGACGATGACGTCGTCGATGCCGAGTTCACGGATGTCAATGACAAGAAATAATTGGTAAATACGCCTCCCCCCCCCTTGGGGGAGGTGCCCCGAAGGGGCGGAGAGGGTAGCGACGTAACGAAATTCTCCCATTTGAAGAAAGAAACGAGAATCTCAGACGTCGCTACCCTCTACTGTGTATAAGCGACCGCTAAGCGCTAAAGCGCTAAGCGTCTGCTTATCAGTCGCCCTGTCGGGCGCCAGCTCCCCCAGAGGGGGGAGCCTTTGGATAGCAAGACAAGGTGATAGAACATGAGCGAACAACGCGATTTGTACGAGGTCCTCGGCATCAGCAAGGATGCGTCCGACGCCGACATCAAGAAGGCCTATCGGAAATTGGCGCGCAAATATCATCCGGACCTCAACCATGACGATCCGAAGACAGCGGAAGAGAAGATGAAGGAGGTCAATGCGGCCTACGACATCCTCAAAGACCCGAAGAAGCGCGCACAGTATGACCGCTTCGGCTTTGGCGGCCCTGGCGGCGCGGCGGGCGGCGATCCGTTCGGCGGCGGCTTCAATTTTGACTTCGGTCCGGGCGGTGGCGGCTTTGCGACCGATGGCTTTAGTGATATTTTTGACATGTTCTTTGGCAGGCGCGGCGCGCGCAGCAGCGGCCCAGTCGCGGAGCGCGGCGCGGACATCCGCTACGACCTCCACCTCACGTTCGAGGAGGCAGCGTTCGGCAAAGAGGAAGAACTCACCGTTCCGCGCATGGAAAACTGCCCGACGTGTCACGGCTCGGGCGCAGCGGCAGGCTCCTCGCCGGAAACGTGCCCAGACTGCCACGGCAGCGGCATGCGCCGCACGGTGCGCAACACGCCATTCGGCCAGATGATGAACGAATCGCCGTGCCAGCGCTGCCACGGCTCGGGCAAGATCGTCAAGAATCCTTGCCACGACTGCCACGGCACGGGCAAGAAGCGCGCGAACCACAAGGTGAAGGTCACGATCCCGAAAGGCGTCGACAACGGCACGCGCCTGCGCGTCTCCGGCCACGGCGAAGCCGGCACGAATGGCGGCGGCTATGGCGACCTCTACGTCTACATTTTTGTCAAGCCGCATGAATTCTTCAAGCGGCAGGGCAATGATGTCATCGTCGAAGTGCCGGTCTCATTCGTCGAAGCGACGCTCGGCGGCACGGTGCAAGTCCCGACGCTCGACGGCCCAGTCGATATGAAAGTCGAGGCGGGCACGCAGAGCGGCAAGATCATGCGCCTGCGGAATCGCGGCATCCCGTTCCTCCGCGGCAGCGGCCGCGGCGACGAGCACGTCGTCGTGAAAGTCCTCACGCCGAAAAATTTGAACTCTCGCCAGAAAGAACTTCTGCGGGAGTTCGCAGAAATCAGCGGCGACAAGGTGAATCCGGAGAAGAAGAGCTTTGTGGACAAGCTGAAAAAACTGTTCAAGTAAATCGGGAGCATAAAAAGATACGTCAGTCATTTCGAAAGAGATGGCTGACGCATTTTTTTATTGACTGGTCATGAAAAGGAATGCATAATACATCGAAGAGGAGATGATATCATGGCAACGGCAAACGTACAAGTGCGCATGGATGCGGATTTGAAGCGCTCGACGGAGGACACGCTCAAGAGTATGGGGCTAACGATGTCGGCGGCGATCACGATGTTCTGCAAACAGGTGGTGAACCAGGGGAAAATTCCGTTCGAAATCATTGCAGGCAATACACCGAACGAAGAAACACGCAAAGCCATGCAGGATACGCTCGCAGGCAAAAATCTCAGCCGTACCTTCGATACGGTCGATGAGATGTGGGAGGACTTGAATGCTTAAAGTCCGTTATTCGAACCAATTCAAGAAAGACTTCAAGCGTGTGAAGAAACGCGGGCTGCCGCTCGGCGAATTGAAAAGCATCTTGGAGGATCTTGCGGCGGAAAAACCGTTAGCGCCGAAGTTCCATGATCATCAGTTGACCGGCAACCAGAAGGAATTCCGAGAGTGCCACATCCAGCCGGATTGGCTGCTCGTCTATCGGATTCAAAAAGAAGAATTGATTCTCGTTGCACAACGTACGGGAACGCATAGTGATTTGTTCCAATCCTGAGACGGGATATACAAGAAGGGAGCGCGAGGCGCATGAAATGGGCGGAGGTCGCTATCGAGGCGGAGGCGCGGAAGACGGATCTTGTCGCCGCGTGTTTTTATGATGCGGGGGCGACGGGCGTCGTGCTCGAAGATCTGCCGGACGGGCGCGTGACGGTGCGCGCGTATCTACCGGACGATGACGAGCTCGATGGCCGTCTCGCTGCGTTTCGTGCGGGCATCGAGGAGCTCGCAGCAGCGGATGGATTTGATGCGGCTGCGTGCCCTGTCACGGTGCAGCACGTGCAGGACAGCGACTGGGAAAACAATTGGAAGGCGTACTTCCACACGCAGCGCATCGGCAAGCATTTCGTCATCCAGCCGACGTGGGAAACGTACACGCCGCTCGCGGGCGATGTTGTATTGCGCCTCGACCCGGAGTCGGCATTTGGCACGGGCACGCATCCGACGACGGCAATGTGTTTGCGGGCGCTTGAGTCGATGGTGCGCGGCGGCGAGACGGTGTTTGACGTCGGCACGGGTTCGGGCGTGCTCGCCATCGCGGCGGCGAAGCTCGGCGCGGGGCGGGTCGTCGCGAAGGATTATGCGCGCGCCTCAGCCGAGGTCGCGGCAAAGAACGTCGCGGAGAACGGTGTCGGCGATGTGGTCGAGACGGGCGTGTCGGACTTGCTTGCAACATTCGACGGCAAGGCGGAGCTCATCGTCGCGAACATCATCGCCGATATTATCATCCGCTTGTTTGATGAACTGGACGAACACCTCGCGCCGCATGGCCGTCTGCTGGCCTCCGGCATCATCGACGAACGCGTGAAAGATGTGACGGAAGCGGCCGTCGCGCACGGATTCGTGCTCGAGGATATGTACACGGATACCGGCTGGGCGGCAATGGTGCTCAAGAGGGTAAGTGAATGAGACGACTGTTTTTGAAAGGCTTGCTCGCAGACAAGGTTACAATCACCGGTGACGATGCGAATCATCTCATGTACGCGATGCGGGCAAAGTCCGGGGACGAGGTGATTCTCGTGGATGACATGGGGGCTGTTGCTCGTATGGAACTTACGGGCTTCACAGCGGATAGCGTAACGATGAAGCTTGTGGAACGCTTGGACGCAGATACGGAATCGCCGCTGAACCTCGAACTTGCGCAATGCTTGCTCAAAGGCGACAAGCTCGAGCTCGTGATTCAGAAAGCTGTGGAACTTGGCGTTGTCGCGATTCAGCCGATTGCCAGTCGTAACTGCGTGGTTCGCTATGAAGGAAAGAAAGCGGCGGCGAAGCAGGAGCGCTGGCAGAAGATTGCAGAAGAGGCCGCGAAACAGTGCGGGCGGACCCGCGTGCCGCAAGTGCTCTCGGTGCGTTCGTTAGCAGAATGGCTGAACGACCGACAGGGAACGCTCTTGTTCTGCTATGAGAACGAGGAGCAACAGCCCATCAAGGCGGCGCTGCGTGCGTTATCTGACAATGTAGAAAATATCACGACGCTCATCGGCCCGGAGGGCGGGTTCACGCTGGACGAGGCCGAAAAAATCCAGCAGGCGGGCGGTCGGTCCGTGACGCTCGGGCCGCGCATCTTGCGCGCGGAGACGGCGGCGATTGCCGCCATGAGCATCGTGCAGTATGAAAAAGGAGATTTATGAGTTGAATCGTACGCCAAAAGTTGCATTCATGACGCTCGGCTGCAAGGTGAACCAGTTCGAGACGGAGACGATGGAAGGGCTGTTCAAAAAGGCGGGTTATGACATCGGAGCCTTTGACGAACCAGCCGACGCCTATGTCATCAACACGTGCTCCGTCACGAGCCTCGGCGACCGCAAGAGCCGGCAGATCATCCGCCGCGCGCATCGCGAAAATCCCGAGGCCGTCATCGCTGTCTGCGGCTGCTACGCGCAAGTCGCGCCCGAGGCCATCCAGGCCATCGAGGGCGTCGCCGTCGTGCTCGGTACGAAGGAGCGCAGCCGCATCGTCGAATACGTCGAGCAGGCGATGAAGGAACACCAGCAGGTCGTGAACGTCACGGACGTCATGCAGTCTCATGAGTTCGAAGACATCCCGCTCTATGACAACCCGAAGCGCACGCGTGCATTCCTCAAGATCGAGGACGGCTGCGAAAATTTCTGCTCGTATTGCATCATCCCATACGCGCGCGGCCCCGTGAAATCGCGCAGGCCCGTCCATATCCGCGGGGAAGCGGAAAAGCTCGTAGCCGCCGGCTTCCGAGAGATCGTCCTGACGGGCATCCACCTCGGCGCGTATGGACGCGACTTGTCCCCAATTACCTTGGAAGACGGAACGACACGCAAGATCACGCTTGCGGACGCCTGCCGCGAAGTGCTGGCCGCAAAAGGCCTCAAGCGCCTGCGCCTCGGCTCGCTCGAATCGCTGGAGCTGTCGCCAGAACTCTTTGAGCTCATCCGCACGGACGAGCGCTTTTGTGCACACTTGCATCTGCCGCTCCAGGCGGGCTCCGACCAAGTGCTGCATGACATGAACCGCCATTACGACACGGCGGAGTTTGCGCGGCTCATCGAAAATGTCGAGCGCGAAGTTCCAGGGCTAGCCGTCTCGACGGACATCATCGTCGGCTTCCCGGGCGAGACGGAAGAACTCTTTGCGGATGGACTGCGATTCGTCGAGCGCATGAATTTTTCCCGCATGCACGTCTTCCCCTATTCGCGCCGCAGCGGCACGCCGGCCGCCCGTCGCACGGATCAAGTGCCCGAACCTGTGAAGAAGGAACGCGTCCACCGCATGCAGGCGCTCGCGGATCGCAAAGCACGCGAGTTCCACGAGCTGTTTCTCGGCAAGACGATGCGCGTGCTGTTCGAAACGACGAAAGACGGCATCACGGACGGCCTGACGGACAACTACATCCGCGTTTACACCGACAGCCCCGTTGCGAGCGGCGAGATGTACGAAGTGAAAATCGAAAAACTGTATAACGATGGCGTTTGGGGGAATCTCTCATAATACGGAGAGGGTAGCGCATGATGAGATTCACAAGTCTATCGAAAGAATAGAGGATCGACATAGGCCGCTACCCTCTCCGACCCCTTCGGGGCCACCTCCCCCAGAGGGGGAGGCTTGAGACCCCTTGACTTTCCCACGCAATTGTTTTAGGCTAGGTAACGAATGTTTTGAGAAGGGAGGCATATTCATGCCGGTAACGGTCAAGCATCGCGTGAATTTTTACGACACGGACGCGATGGCGGTCGTGCATCATGCGAACTATATCCGCTGGTTCGAGATCGGGCGCGTCGAATACCTGCGCTCGATCGGCATCACGCTCGATCAGATGATGGAGGACGGCTATGTCTTCCCCATCACGGATGTCAGCGCGAAATACGTTTCGCCCGGTCATTTTGACGAGGAGCTCCTCATCGAAGTCACGCCGACGGCGCTGACGAAAGCGAAGATGGCATTCGACTACCGCGTGCTCGATGCCGAAACGGGTCGTGTGCTCGTGCTCGGTCACACGCAGAATGTCTACACGAGCAAAGCGACCGGCCACATCGAGCGGCTGTCTGACAAGTATTGGATTCCCTTGAAGGCGGCCATGGCCAAAGAAAAAGCGTGGAAAGCAGCGAAGAAAGAAGCTGCTGAACAAGATAAATAAAAAGCTGTTTGCTATTTGCACATAGCAGAACTTGGAAAAGAGGAAGATTGATGGATTTCTTAGATATCATTGACATCATTTTGATTGTCATCCTGGCAGTCCTCATCCTGTCCGACCTCCTGCTGGCCATGATGGGCAAGGAGAAGATCGTCGTCGAAACGAACGCGCCGTTCACGAAAGTGAGCCAGGATGAAAACAGCCTCGTCATCGAAAAGCAGCTGACGTTCCGCAACGTGGGCAAGTCGTGCGGCGTCCTCATGGACGCGATCGTGCGCCCGCAGCTGCCGTACGAGCAGTACGACGGCATCGAGGCGCGCGGCAAGGCCGAGCGGGAAGGCGCGCCGCGCGAGGACGATTACTTTGAGGCCATGCTCGTGGAGAAAAAAGGCAATGCCAAGGGCGCGGACGCCCAGCACATTTTCGCGAAGCTGAAATTCACGCCGAGGAATGGCCGCACGCTCGAGGACGCGCTCTCCCACATGGTCGACATCGTCGTCGACGTCATCTGGCAGGAGGCCGGCCGCATGCCGTACCATTACGAAAAAGTGCAGCTGAAGCTTTCCGCCGAAGAAATCGCACAGCTTGCGGGCGTCACGCTCGCGAAAGACTAAGGAGGCAGCGACATGGCAAGTGAAATGAAACTTATTCCGGTGCCGACGCGCATCCTGACGGAAAAAGATGACATCGTCGACGCGATCGACCGCTATACGAAGGGCAATGTCGGCCCGGACGACCTCATCTGCAGCGCTGAGTCCGTCGTCGCCATCACGCAGAACCGCTATGTGCGTCCGGAGGAACTTCACATCACGCGCGTCGCGCAGTTCTGCTGCCGTTTCATCCCCGACTACGGCAGCCTCGCTACGCCGCATGGCATGCAGTCGCTCATGGACGTCGAAGGCAAATGGCGCGTCGCGTTCGCGCTCTTCGCGGGCTTCTTTGCCAAGCTCGTCGGCAAGTCCGGCATGTTCTACAAATGGGGCGGCAAGGAAACGGCCATGATCGATGATGTCACGGGAACGATGCCGCCGTTCGACAAATGCATCGTCTACGGCCCAGCGGACGCTGATAGCGTCTGCGAAAAAATCGCCGAGCGCACGGGCGCGTACGGCGCGATGATCGCCGACGTCAACGACCTGAAGCGTAGCCGCGTCGTCGGCATCACGAAGAACGTCGACGGCGACATTGCCCGCATGCTGCTCATCGACAACCCGTTCGGCAACGCGAGCCAAAAGACGCCGATCTGCATCATCAAGAACTATCGCCAGTATCAGGAATCGAAGAAATGAGACCGAATCATCGAGCGGCCGACGAACTTCGCCCGTTTGAAATCCGTCGTCATTTTCAAAAATATCCGGCCGGCTCCGTCCTCATCGAAATGGGGAACACGAAAGTCATCTGCGCCGCGACGATCGAGAACCGCGTGCCCATCTTCCAGCGTGGCACGGGCTGCGGCTGGCTCGCGGCCGAGTACGCGCTCCTGCCGAGCGCGACGAACGAGCGCACGCCGCGCGAAGCCGTGCGCGGCCGCCAGAACGGCCGCACGCAGGAAATCCAGCGCCTCATCGGCCGCTCGCTCCGAAGCGTCATCGACCTCGCGGCACTCGGCGAGCGCACGATCCACCTCGATTGCGACGTGATCCAAGCCGACGGCGGCACGCGTACCGCCTCGATCACCGGCGCGTTCATCGCGCTCGTCGAAGCCTGCGCGACGTTCTACGAAAAAGGCAACACGTTCCCCGTCAAAGATTTCGTCTCCGCCATCAGCGTCGGCGTCAGCGCAGAAAACGAGCCGATTCTCGACCTCTGCTACGAAGAAGACTCGCAGGCCATCGTCGACATGAACGTCGTCATGACAGGCGAAGGACAGTTCGTCGAAGTCCAAGGCACTGGCGAAGGCCGGTCGTTCTCGCGTAGCGAGCTCGACACGTTGCTCGCTTATGGAGAAAAAGGGTGTCGAGAGTTGATTTCCTATGAGAAAGACATTCTAGGCGGAGACCTTGTCTGGCTCGTCGGGCGAGTAGGATAACGCGTACGGCAGCCTCTCCCTCAGGGAGAGGGGGACCGCGAAGCGGTGGAGAGGGTCCCCTGTATAGCAGATGGATTTGTACGACGCAACTTCCGCGGGTGCGAACGAGAAGGGAATTTTGGGATGAAGAAGATTGTTATTGCCACGAAAAACACCGGCAAGCTCCGAGAAATGCGCGCGGCGTTCGCCCATCTTCCCGTCGAGATTCTTTCTCTCGCGGACTTCGGCGATCTCCCAGACGCCATCGAAGACGGCGCGACGTTTGAGGCGAATGCGCGCATCAAGGCGCATTTCTTTCGTGAGCAGACGCAGACCGCCTGCATCGCTGATGATTCTGGCATTGAATTGGATGCGTTAAATGGCGCGCCGGGCGTGCACTCCGCGCGCTTTGCGGGCAAGCATGGCGATGACGCGGCGAACAATGCGAAGATGATCGAGGAACTCCAGAAGCGCGGCCTCACGTCGTCGCCTGCCGATTACCGTTGCGCCCTTGTCTTCGAAGACGTGGACGGCACGGTGCTGACGGCAGATGGCCGTGTGGATGGCACGATCCGCTTCGAGGCGAAGGGAACGGGCGGCTTTGGCTACGATCCTTATTTTTACGTTCCCCGCGAGGGCGGTAGCGAAAAGACGATGGCCGAGCTCACGCTTGCGGAAAAAGACGCCATTAGCCATAGAGGAAAGGCTCTAAGAGAATTAGTGAATAAGCTCGAAGAATATTTTCGATGCGAAAAGTAACTTTTTGAGTAGCCTCTCCCTCGGGGAGAGGTGCCGAGCGAATGCGAGGCGGAGCGGGTACGACGGTGCGATAGCTGAGCAATTTGCAGGGAGTGTCTAAGGGAGGCATCTTGATGAAAGTCGTTATTCTCAGCGACACCCACGGCAGCACGGATGCCGTCGAGCGTGTCTTTTCCGAGCAGCCCGACGCGGCGCTCTATCTCCATGCGGGCGACGTCCTCCCTGATGCGCGCTACCTTGCGATGCTGGTCGGTGTGCCACTGAACGACGGCGAGGATGACGAAACGGCGGCAAAGCGTGTGATCGCTGTGCCGGGCAACAGCGATTGGCCGGATGCGAACCAGCCGCTTGCCCGCGTCATTGCCGCCGAAGGTCATCGCATCCTGCTCACGCACGGCCACAGCTGCGGCGTGCGGTACGGAACGGAGATCCTCGTGCAGACTGCGACAAGCGCCCATTGCGACATCGCCGTCTACGGCCATACGCATATCGTCGAGATCGCGCCGGGGAAGCCGGTCACCGTGCTCTGCCCAGGCTCGGCCGCGCGTCCGCGCGACGCCTACGAGCCTTCGTATCTGACCGTCGAGCTCACGCGCGGCAAAGCGCCGGACGTGAAGCTTCATCGCATGAAACAATTTTGAAAGGAGCACCCCCAATGTTTGGCATCGGCCTCCCCGAACTCATCCTCATCATGATCGTCGGCCTCATCGTCTTCGGCCCCGGGAAGCTTCCGGAAGTCGGGCGGGCGCTTGGCAAGGGACTGCGCGAATTCAAAAAAGCGCAGAACGCCTTGACGGCGGCGATGAACGAGCCCGAACCACCGAAACCGCAGAAGCCAGCGGCGGACGCCCCGCAGCATCCTGCATTTCCGGACGCCGATGCGGCGGCGCCGAAGGCTTCCGTTGCCGCAGAGCCTGCGCCCGCAGCGGAGAAGACGACAGAACCGTCGACGGAACCGCCGCAAGAACTTCATCTCGAAGCAAAGCCGACCACGGTCGCAGAAGATTATCACACGCCAACACAAGAAGAAGTCCGCGCGCAGATCGCGGTGCAACAGCAGAAAAGCGAAAGCTGATAAAAATTGCGAGGGAGCATCGCTGTTCCTTCGCAATTTTTTGCTTTACCGCGCTTTCATCGCCGCTCGCTTCGCGAGCACATCGCACCGTTCGTTCAGCGGGTTGCCGGCGTGGCCTTTGACCCAGTGGAATGTGACGGCATGCGACGTATAGAGTTCGTCGAGCTCCATCCAGAGCGGCTGATTGAGCACGGGCTGGCCGTCGGCTTTTCGCCAGCCGCGGCGTTTCCAGCCCGCGACCCACTTCGTGATGCCGTTCTTGAGGTACTGGCTGTCCGTGTAGAGTGCGACGCGCGTGCCCGTGGGCGCGAGGCGGAGCGCCATGATGGCGGCGGTGAGTTCCATGCGGTTGTTCGTCGTCATGGGATCGCCGCCGTTTTGCTCCGTGACGGCGCCCGTCGCTTCGTCCTTCGCGACGATGGCCCAGCCGCCGGGGCCGCCGGGGTTTTTGAGGCAGCTGCCGTCCGTGTAGATCGTGAAGTCGACGGGGGCGTTCGCTGTGTGGCCTCGCTTTGGCGCCCGCGAGAGCGACTGAGAGGGTAGCGCAGGTTGAGAATCTCGATACGCCGTTACCCTCTCCGCCCCTTCGGGGCACCTCCCCCAAGGGGGGAGGCTAGAAGAGCGGTGTGCTTTTGATATTTTCCAGCCGCCACTGAGCCAGGCGAGGGCTTCGCGGACGTCGGTGAAGGATTTGTAGCGCGCGCCCTCGAAGCCTTTGACGTGGCGCTCGCATTCCGCCCATGTCGTGAAGATGCCCGTCGCCCGGCCGCGCGCGACAGCGTATACTTTTTTTCCTGCCATGAAAATGAATCCTTTCCTTGCGGTTCTTTCGCATCAAGCATATGATAGAAAACGTTGTGTCTCTCGTATGATAACACGCACGTTTTGCCTGCGCAATTTTTTCGCTCGTTATCGGAGAGGATTGCTCAAGAATCGGTGAAAATCGGGAACGGCCGACGGCCGTTCCCGATTTTTTTCGTTCAAATTAGTAAATAAACCTTTACTATTTTTCGTTTGCTTGCTAAACTATAGGGGTATTCTGGACAAGTTTTCGACTGTCGCAAAATCTGGCGTGAGGAGGCGATGCGATGCTGCTACGGTTTTTAGAAGCGCTCGGTGCGTTTGTGATCCGCCGCTGCGAATCGTTCGGCTCGATCGTCCTCTTATATGCGGAGACGATGCGGCAGCTGACGCACCGGCCGCGCCTGCGGCATATCCTCGCGCAGATGTCGCACCTCGGCGTCGATTCGCTGTCGATTGTCTCGCTGACGCTGCTCTTCACGGGCGTCGTGCTGACGCTGCAGACGGCGCACGAATTCATCCGCTTCGGCGCGCAGAGCACGATCGGCGCGGTCATCGCCATCGCTATCGGGCGCGAGCTCGGTCCCGTGCTCGTCGGCGTCGTCTGCGCCGGCCGCGTCGGCGCGGCCATCACGGCGGAGATCTCGACGATGAAGGTCACGGAGCAGATCGACGCGCTCCGGGTCATGGCCGTGAGCCCGGTCGATTACCTCATCGTGCCGCGCATGATCGCGTGCATGATCGTCGTGCCGCTCCTCACGGTCTTCGGCGATTTCATCGGTGTGCTTGGCGGCTGGTTCGTCGCCGTGTATTACTCCGGCATCAGCTCGTATCTCTTCGTGAACTCGCTCCACATGTACGTTGATGCGTACGATCTCACGGGCGGCCTCATCAAGGCGATTTTTTTCGGCAATGTCATCGCAGTGCTCGGCTGTTACTACGGCCTGCATTCGCCGGAGGGCGCGGAGGGCGTCGGCAAGGCGACGACGCGCACGGTTGTCGCATCGATCATCGTGATTTTCATCTTGAACGCCTTGCTCACCCTTATCTTGTTTTAACGGTGGTATCAAAACTTTTATGATAAGATTGAAAGACGTAGGCAAACAGTTCGATGAACAGTGGGCGCTGCGTCATGTGAATCTCGACATCCGCGACGGCGAAACGCTCGCGATCATCGGCGGCTCGGGCTCCGGCAAGAGCACGCTGCTACGGCTCTTAATCGGGTTAATCAAGCCGACCGAGGGTGAAATCTGGATGGACGATCAGGAGATCGGCCATATGCCCGAGCACGAGTTAAAAAAGATCCGCTTGCACATGGGCATGGTGTTCCAGTACTCGGCGCTTTTCGACTCGATGACGGTCGGCGACAATGTGGCCTTTGGCCTGCGCGAACATACGAAAAAAAAGGAAGACGAAATCCAGCGCATCGTGCGCGAGAAATTGTCCCTCGTCGGGCTGGAAGGCGTGGAAGCGATGATGCCGGGCGAGCTCTCGGGCGGCATGAAGAAACGCGTGAGCCTCGCGCGCGCCATCGCCATCGAGCCATCCATCATTTTTTACGACGAACCGAGCTCGGGCCTCGATCCCATCATGACGGAGAAGATCGACGAGCTCATCATCCATACGCAGCGCGAGCTCCACGTGACGAGCGTCGTCGTGACGCACGACATGGCGAGCGCGTGCCGCATCTCCGACCGCATCGCCATGATTTACGAGGGCGAGCTCATCGCCGTCGATACGGCGGATCGGTTCCAAGAGCTCCAAGATCCGCGCGTGCAGGCATTTTTCCACACGCTCAGGACGACGAAAGAATCGAAAGAAAACGGGGAGGCAAGTGCATGAAGACAGAAGCGAAAGTCGGCGCGTTCACGGCGGCGGGGCTCATCCTGCTCGTCGTGCTCGTGCTGGGACTTTCCGGGTTCTCCCTGAAATCGGGGAAAGGATACACGGTCTACGCGGGCTTCCATCAGGTCATCGGCGTCGAAAAGCAGGCGCAGGTCTGCCTCGCAGGCGTGCCAGTCGGCGAAGTGCGAGACATCACGAATGATGGCGGCGGCGTCACCGTCGAGATGCGGATCCACCCGGATGTGCGCATCCCCGAAGGTTCGCATGTAACGATCGGTACACCGGGCGTCATGGGCGAAAAGTTCGTCAACGTGCAGCCGGCCGAGGACCGCGGCCACTACATCGGGGACGGCGCCTATCTCATCGGCGACGATGAGCAAGGCATGGACTCCATGTTTGCTGGCATCAACCAGGTCGTCGCGCAGGCGCAAGAGCTCCTGACAAGCCTCAACAGCATTGCGGGCGACAAGACGTTCCGCCAGTCCATCTTGCAGATGACCGTGAATATGCGCGACATGACGGCGCATCTCTCGGGCCTCATGGCGCAGCTCGAGGGCATGGCGGCGGAGAACCGCGGCAATGTCCAGGAGATGACGGCAAACCTTAAGACCGTCACGGCCTCGATGAACCGCACGATGGCAAACGTCGAAGCGATGATGGCGAACATGAACAGCGTGCTCGGCGACCCGCAGACGGCGGAAAACGTCCGCGCGACGCTCGCGAACCTCAAGGACACGAGCGAGCGCGTGCAGCACATCGCGGAGAACCTCGACAGCGTCGCGGGCGACCCGCAGACGGCGCAGGATCTCAAAGACACGATCACGAGCGCCAAAGAGATCAGCCAGAAGGCAGGAAAAATGCTCGGCACTGTCGAATCTATCGAAGTGCATCCGAGCGTGGACGTGCTCTACAGCGGCAGCGAAAGCGACTGGTCGACGAATGCGAACCTCGGCGTCACGATGGGCAAGAAGTCGCTCGATATCGGCGTCGATGACATCGGCGATGACAGCCTGTTCAATGCCCAGGTCGGCAAGCGCTTCGGCAGCGGCCATCTCGGCGCGCGTGGCGGCGTGATTGCCGGCGAGGCCGGCATTGGGCTCGATGGTTATGCGGCGGGCGACAAATTCAAGTTGTCTGCGGATGCCTATGATCCAGACGACGTTAAGCTCCGTTTGCGGGCAACGTACGATCTCGGCGGCGGCACGGCTCTCATGAGCCAATGGAATGATGTCACGAATAAAGATGATGAACGGGCCGCATATTTCGGCATCCGTCAGTCATTCTAAATACATACGGAAGCATGATTGCTTTCGAACAATGAGGAATGAAACAGGAGGAACCACCTTGAAAAAAAATCATCTTTTCCAAAAGAAACTCACGGCTCTCGTGCTCGGCGGGCTCTTGACGCTCGGCGCGGCACCGACGGCCTTTGCCTATGACACGGTCGATCTCGGACTCGAGGACGCGATCCAGATGGCGTTCGAGAACAATCGTTCGTTGAAGCAGTCGATTGCAAACGTCGATGTCGCGCGCTGGAACCTTTCGACGGCGCGCCGTCAGCAGGGCCCGACGCTCACGTGGCAAGGCACGGCGAACCGCATCGGCGGCGACACGTATGAAGCACAGAACTATGATGACTATCTCTTTGGCAACGTGCTCCAGTCCGGCTACAGCCTCGATACGACGGGCAAGCTCAAGCACAACCGCCGGAGCGCGGGCTACGGCCTCAATGCCGCCGACCTCACGCTCGAGAATACGAAGCAGGCCGTGAAGCTCACGACGACGCAGGCGTACTATCAGCTCTTGGAGTACCGCAACCTCATCGAGGTCAGCCAGGAAGCCGTCGATACGCTGCAGGAGCATCTCAATAACGTCAATGCGCAGTACCGCGTCGGCACGGTCGCGAAATCCGACGTGCTCGCGTCGGAAGTCCAACTCGCGGATGCGCAGCAGAGCCTCGTCAACGCGCAAAACAACTACGATGTCGCCATGGCGACGCTGAACAATATCATCGGCTTGCCGTCTGACACGCTCCTCAATGTCAAGGACAGCTTGCAGTATACGCCGTATGACCTCGATCTCGATGACTGCACGGTCTATGCGCTCGACAACCGCCCGGACGGCATCGTCGCGGACTATGAAGTCGAGCAGGCGAAAGAATCCGTCGAAATCGCGAAAGCAGGCTATCGTCCGGATGTCAACGCGGCGCTCTCCAAGACGATTTCGGGCGACAATGAATTCGACAATGACCGTGGCGACCAGTGGACGGCAGGCTTTTCCGCAAGCTGGAACATCTTCGACAACGGTGTGACGCACTCAGGCATCGAGACGGCGAAAGCGTCGTTGCGCGCGAAAGAGGAAGCGGCGGCCGCGTCGAAAGAGCAGATCCAGCTCGACGTGCGCCAGCAGTATCTCTCGCTCCTCGCGGCGGAGAAGAACATCCACACGACGTCGAAAGCCGTCGAGCAGGCCGAGGAAGACTACAAGATCGCGCAGGTCCGCTACAGCGCTGGCGTCGACACGAACCTCTCGGTCATGGATGCGCAGGAAAAACTCACGAGCGCGCGCACGAATTACTACACGGCGCTCTACAACTACAACACGAGCAAGGCGGCGCTCGACAAGGCCATGGGCATCCCCGTCGACATCGACGTGCCGCGCTATGTCGCGGCGCAGCAGGCGGGCGAGAAGCGCGAGAAGACGCTCGACGCCTCGCTCCTGCATGAAAAGCTGACGAAGGAAGAAGAAAAGGCCCTGCGCGAAGTGAAGCCGACGGTCAAGACGGCGGCAGCACGCGCGGCAGACGAAGCGAAAGCAGCGGAAGCCGAAAAGGCGAAAGCCGACGCGAAGACCGCGAAAGCGGAAGAGAAGGCCGCAAAGGCCGACAAAGCTGTGGCAAAGGCCGAAAGCACGCAGAAAGCCGAAACGCAAGAAGCGGCTCCAGAGGATACGCAGCAGGAAAGCAGCAACGTGGAAGCGGAACTGGCGGGCTGATAGCCGAATATAAGCCTCCCCCTCTGGGGGAGGTGCCGAGCGAATGCGAGGCGGAGAGGGCAGCGTATGAACAAGTTCTGTATCCTTATCGAAAGGAATGAGAATGTAGTCAGGGCGTTACCCTCTCCGACCCCTGCGGGGCCACCTCCTCCAGAGGGGGAGGCATGAGATGAGGGATGCATTATGAAGAAGATAAGCAGCGTTATTCTCATCGTTGTTCTTCTTTTCTGTGCATTCCTCTATCATGCGTTCACCTCGGGCGCGGTCAGCGACCGCGTCGCTGGCATCACGTCCAGCACGCTCACGGAGCAGCTCGGCACGGAGACGGAGATTGGTGCGGTCGAAGTGCAGTCTCTCCACAGCGTCACCATCCATGACATCGCGATTTATGACAAGCAGGCGGAGTGCATCGTCAAGGCCCCGGAGGCCGAGGTGCGCTTGCGCCTGCTTTCTGCGTTCCAAAATCTTTCGGACGCGTCGGCAGCGGACGCCATCGACACGATCACGGTCAAGAACGCGGAGGCTGTGCTCGAGCGCCGTGATGATGGCACGTGGAATATCGAAGACATCGCGCCGAAATCGTCGGAGGGCAAGGGATTCTCCGGCAAGGTGGAAATCGAGGATGCGCGCGCGACCGTGCGTGCGTATCAACATGAACTTTTGTTCAATGACATCGCGGGCACGGTCGATTGTGCCGACGCGCCGACGTATCAGGCCGAGGTCACGGCGACGAGCGCGCTCGATGGCGCGTCGCTTCATGCGACGGCGACGATTTCAAGTGAACGGCAAATCATCAATGCAGACGTTGCTGGTCTTGACGCATCGAAGTATGTTGCGCTGATTCCGGAAGGGACGCTCCCCGACAACGTCACGCCGATTGGCGGCGTTGTAAAGTCGGCGAATGCAACGGTGTATCGTCGTGCCGATGTCGGTGACGTTTCATTGATCGGCGAGGGCGAAGTTGAAGGTGGCGCCGTCGATGCGTATGGTCTTGCCATCCGCGATGTCACGGGCTTCACGCATTTCACGAACCGCGACATTACTTCCGACCTGACGGCAACCGTGGAAGGACAAGCTGTCGATGTTCACGGCAATATCCGTTTCGACACGCCGTCACCCGCGATGAACATCGAAGCGAAGGCCGAGGGCTTCGACCCCGCACCCGTGCTGCAAGCCGTCGCGCATGCGAATCCGGCCGCGGTTTCCGCGATTGACGCAGCCGCCTACGAAGGTGTGGCGGACTTCCAGGCGACGGTCGGCGGCACGTTTGCCGATCCGACGGTCGATGGTACGTTCCATGTCGCGCGCGGCAGTGCGGCGGGCATCGCGTTCCAGAACGCTGGTGCGCATCTCCGCGTCCTGGATCATGTCGTATATGCGCAAGATGTGGCTGCGGATGTCTTTGGCGGCAAGGTCACGGGCGAAGGCGAGTTCGCGATGGCCGACCAAGCGTATACGGCACATCTGAAGGCCGATGGCATCGACGTGGCCGCCGTGCAATCGTTCGCAGGCACGCGCACGTCCGCCTTGGAAGGATTGGAACAACTTGCAGGCCGCGCGAAAGCGGATGTCACTGTGCGTGGCACGGGTGCGGAAGTCGATACGTTCTGGGCGGGCGGCAGCGCGTCCGCCCAGAAGGGCGCGTATGGTGCGCTCCCACTCGATAACGTCAGCACTTCATTTGGCGTGCAGGGGCGCGATGTCACGATCGATTACCTCAGCGCACAGCTGCCAAACGGGTCAAGCGTCGGCCTCGAGGGCAAGATTCTTGGCGGTGAGCAGCTCGATCTCGCGTTTTATGGCGGGCATTTCGACTTGTCGCTTCTCTCAAATCTCGACAGCCGCATCGACATGACAGGCCTGTCGGACTTCAAAGGCACGGTGAACGGCAGCCTCGCGAATCCGGAAGTCCAGGTCGATTTTTCCGCGAACCACGGCAAGGCGTTCCAGCAGCCATTTGACAGCCTCGTGCTCAAAGCCTCCGGCAGCCTCGACCACATCACGATCGACGATTTCCTCATGGAAAATGGCGGTCGGGAGACGTGGATCGTCACGGGCTTTGTCGGCCTTGCCGGCGCGAAGAATCTCGATGTGCGCGTCGATTGCATGGGCGCGCGCATGGAGGACATCGCCGCGCTCGTCGCGCCCGACCAGCCCATCACGGGCAACGTGGACAACACGATCCATTTCACGGGCACGCTCGACCATCCCGAGGCCGTCGGTTACATTCATTTCTATCGTGGCAGCTACCAAGGCGTGCTGCTCTCCGGCATGGACGGCGATTATTTCATCAAAGACGACGTCCTGCGCTTGCAGGTCTTCCACATTTACTCGCCGATGGTCGATGCCGTGCTGAATGGCACGATCGGCCTCGACCAGACACTGAATCTCGACATCGACGTGCGCGACATTGACATGAAGCGCGTCGAGCACAAGCTCCCGTACGAGGTTTCCGGCCACGGCACGTTCGAAGGGCACGTCACAGGCACGATCCCCGCGCCCATCTTCGATGGCACGCTCGATGCGAAGTCGCTCGTGCTGAATGGCGTTGAGATCCCGCGCGCCTACGGTCACGCGCATTATGAAAACCAAATCGTCACGCTCGACCGCTTCGGCTTCCTGCAGGGCGAAGGCAGCTACGACCTCGAACTTTCGGCGAATACGGCGACGCATGGCCTTTCGGGGAATGTGCTCGTGACGGATGCTGACCTCACGAATCTCTGCGCACTCATCAATCAGAAAAACGATGTCGTCCGTGGCACGTTGAACGCGTCGGCGGTCCTCGATGGCACGATGGAAGATCCCTATGTCGATCTCCAAGGCACGATGGCGAAAGGCACGATTGCGGGTTACGACGTTCATGATGTCACGCTTGCGGCCGTGCTCGAAAACCGCGTCTTGCGCTTTGACAAATGCATCGGCTATCAGGGAACGGATGGCGTGTTCGAGCTCACGGGCACGGCAGCGCTCGACGGTACGCTGGACCTTGGCCTTTCCGCGCACGATATCACGCTCGGCATGTTTGCAAAAGCAGCAGGCATCGGCAAAAACATTGACGTGCTCGGCACGGCCGATATTGACGCGACGCTTGCAGGCAATATCACGAGCCCCGAGGGGCACCTCACGCTCACGGCGCATGACGGCGGCATCCAAGGCTCGACCTTTGACACGCTGACCGGCGAGGCGACGCTCCAGCATGGCATCCTCGATGTGAAAAATCTCGTTGTGCAAAAAGCCGTCACGAGCGGCAAGGAGACGCAGACGTATCAGGCGAGCGCGAAGGGCATCGTGCCGCTGCGCGCTCTGACGGCGGGCGCAGATGACGAGCTCGCGGACTTCGAGCAGATCCATCTCGATGTTTCGCTCGACCACGCGGATCTCTCGCTCTTGCCTGTGCTTTCCAATCAAGTGGAGTGGGCGGTCGGCGAGACGCGCGGCAGCGTGCTCATCACCGGCACGGCAGCGCATCCGCTGTTCGGCGGCGAGCTCTCGCTGCCCGACGGCGCTGTGAAGCTCCGCCTCATCCAGACGCCGATCGAAGCGCTTCATGCGAAAGCGTCTTTTCATGGGAATGAAATGACACTCGACGAGTTTTCTGGTAAAATGGGGAACGGCACGTTCACAGGCAGCGGCGACGCCACGCTCGCCGGCCTCACGCCCGTCGATTACGCGGCGGACCTGCAGCTGAACCACTTGGATATCGTCTCGACGGCCTACACGGGGCCGATTACGGGCGAATTCCACGTCGCGCCGGGCGAGATTTTTGGTCACGAACTGCCGAAACTCGCGGGCAAGATGACGTTTGACGACTGCGAGATCTCGATCCCGATGATTCCCGACAGCGACGGCGAGCTGCCGGACATCCTGCTCGATGTCGATGTGACGGCTGGCGAAAAAGTGCATTTCTACAGCTCGGCGCTCTATGATATGTACATCACGGGCGCGGCGCATTTCGGTGGCACGACGCGCCATCCGCAGCCGACGGGCGAATTCCACGTCAAGCGCGGCGGCACGGTCACGTACCTCAAGAACATTTTCACGATCCGCGAAGGCACGGCGACATTCAACCAAGTCGACACGTTTTTGCCGAGCATCAAGTTCTTCGCCGATACGAAAGTCGGCGCGACGCGCGTCTTCTTCGGCCTCGACGGCACGCTGGACAATCATATGGATGTCCGCCTCACGTCGAACCCGGAATACAGCGAGACGGAGATCCTGCGCATGCTGACGCTCCGGAGCTCGTACAGGAACGGCAGCACGAGCTTCGACGCGGACGATCTCGTGACGCTCGGCCTGCAGATGACCGTGCTCGGCCAGCTCGAAGACCAGATGAAGAGCCTCCTCTGGCTCGACACGTTCCGCATCGCGCGCGGCAGCGGCTCGATGCTCGACGCCTCGTCGTCGAAAAATGACGAGCTTAATGGCGATGCGACGGAAGACGATGAAAATGTCTACAACATCGAAATCGGCAAACGCATCAATGACCACATGCAGATGCGCTACGTCCGCGGCATCGGCGATAGCACGCAGCGCTACGGCGTGACGTATGATCTCAACGACAACTTCGGCTTCACGCTCGACCACGAGGCCGGCGACACGCTTGTCGGCATTGAAGCGCGGTATAAATTTTAACTTGAATTTTGAGAAGAATGGGCTGTTGCGATCGTTACGTTTACAGCAGCCTCTCCCCCTGGGAGAGGTGCCGAGCGTCAGCGAGGCGGAGAGGGTACAAGGGTGCGAATGCCAAACAATATGCTCCTATGTTTCGAAGCATTTCGTCGTATGAACTGCTTCGAAACCGTGTGAATCTCGCTTTGCTATCGCATCCAAGTACCCTTAGCCGCAAGCGGCATAAGCGACCACATCGGCGCTAAAGCGCCGTGTGTCTGCTTATCCACCGCTTCGCGGTCCCCCTTCTACCTAAAGGATAAAGCGACCACTAAGCGCTAAAGCGCTAAGTGTCTGCTTTCCCTGAGGGGAAGGCTGCTGTAAATGTTACGGTCGCAATCGATTGTGACATTCTTGTGGGTGCAATCATTTATCCTGAAGGAGGTGTACAGATGCGTCTCGACGATTACATCAAGGAATTGCAAAATGTTGAATTGCTAACGCCTGAAGAAGAACAAGAACTTTGGACAGCGTACAAAACACACGGCGACGCAGCTGCGCGCCGCCATCTCATCGAGTCGTATCAGCCGCTCGTCTTCAAGCAGGCGCTCCCGTATCGCGCCTTGCCGAATGTCATGGACGTCATCCAGGAAGGCACGGTCGGCCTCATCGAGGCCGTCGAGCGCTATGAGCCCGCGCGCGGCGTCGCGTTCAGTCTCTTCGCCGTGCACCGCATCCGCGGGCGCATGATGGATTTCCTCAAGAAAGAAGGAGCGTCGGACATCGCGTGCATGGACGCGCGCCCCGAGGATGGCGGCGACACGATGAAAGACAGCCTCGCCGATGCGGCAGCCCTCTCCGTCCCCGAGGCGGCGGAGTCGCATGAGCTCGCCGGCCGCCTGCACGCCGCGATGGACCGCCTGCCGGAAAAAGAGCGCGCCGTGCTCACGGGCGTCTACTTCGAGAACCAGCCCGTCGATGCGGTCGCTGACGCGCTCGACGTCACGACGTCGCACATCTACCGCTTGCAGAAGAGCGGCATCCGCCGCGTGCGCGGGATGCTCTCGCGCTTCATGCACAACTGGTGAACGCTAAAAAGAAAGAAAACCGGCGATGTTCTCATGAGAACGCACGATAATCGGAAAAAACCGCGAGATTCGCGGTTTTTTCTTTTTTTTCGACGAGCGAAAAATATGGAAGCGTGAGGGATTATAACGAAAGATTCAAATTCGGAGGAACGAGGAAGGAGACGAGCGTCATGGGAGACGAGCGCAAACAGCAGTCGATCCGCGCGGCGCGCGACTGGCTCGACGAAGCGGACGCGTCGCTCTCGAGAGGCAGTGGCCTCAAAGGCGATCTCAAAGTCATGCTCGCGAAGGCGGAGCTCCAGCGCGCGGAAGAAGCAGAACCGCCGACACGCGCGGCCATTTGGCGGCGCCGCGTGCTGCGCGTCGTGCCGCTCACGGCGGCGGCCGTCATCGTCGCGCTCGCGTGGTTCTTGACGCCCGCCGTCGCGCCGCCCGAGACGGCCGGCATCCCCTCGCGTCCGCAAGAACTTGTGACGTCTGCGCCGCAAGAAGAACGCGTCACGGATGCTCCCGCTGTTTCAGAAGAAGCAACGCCAGCGAAAAACTTTGCGCCTGTTCCAGAAACAAGCGAGACAAGGAATCTTCCGGCCCAAGCGGAAAAAGAAAGAGAAGAGACGCCAGTTGCAACGGATGCAACGACGCAAGTGATGACAACGGAATCACCTGACGTGACAGAGACACCTGCCGCGCCGCCTGCCGCGCCGGCCGTCCCAGCGCCCGAGACGCAGAAACTCATGCAGTCGGCGGGAAAAGCCTTGCGACAGCCATGAGAAAACGATATAATGAAATGAAAACTTTTCATTTGAACACAGAGACCGTAGCGGAATGCATCCGCTCCTTTAGGAGGTTTGTTTTTTGACGAAGAACGCTTACAAGAGACTGGCGGCGGCCATCGCGCTCGCTACGAGTGTTGCTGCTGTTCCTGGCATGACATATGCTGCCGAAGCGGACGACGCTAATGGCGTCGCGCAAGCGCTCGGCGCAGAGGCTGGCGAGGCGCAACCGGCAACGGAGCCAGCGGCTGCAGATGATGCCGTGACGGAAGATGCTGCAACGCAGGAAGAAGGCGGCGAAGCGCCGGACGCATCTGTGACGCCGATGGAAGAAACTGCTGCGGCGGGAGCGGAATCTGCTGTGCCCGCAGAGACATCCGCAACGCCGGGGGCGGAAGCCTCCACGTCGGCAGCGGAAGAAACGGCTGCCATCGAGTCGGAGGCGACGGCCTCGTCGCTCGCGGCTGGGGCGAAGAGCACGACGGAAGAAGTCAGCGACCGTGCGCGCGAGTGGGCGAAACTGCGCCCGACGGAAGCGCAGATCGAGGCGTACAAAAAACAGCACGAAGGAAAGACCATCGTCGATGTCGTCTTTGACGGCGCGACGGACACGACAGCGGAGACGGCGAAAAGCGCCATCCACATGCGCACGGGCGATCTTTACACGTCGAAAGGCCTCGATGCCGACCTCGACGCGCTGATCGCGACAGGCTATTACTATGATATTTTCCCGTCGTTCGAGGCCGTGCCCGAGGGCGTTGTGCTCACGTATCACGTGCTCGAGAATCCGATCCTCAAAAGCGTCGCCATCACGGGCAACACGGTCGAGACGACAGAAGACCTCACGAGCCTCGTCACGCTCGAGCCCGGAAAGATGCTGAACAGCGTCACGCTCAAGCGCAATGTCCAGGCCATCCAGGAGAAATACCGCGAGGACGGCTACATCCTCGCGAAGATCACAGACCTCAACATCGACAAGGACGGCAACCTCACGATCAAGATCAACGAGGGCAAGATCGAGTCGTTCAAGGTCAAGGGCAACGAGAAGACGAAAGACTACGTCATCCTGCGCGAGATGCGCCAGAAGCCCGGCGAGCCTTTCAATGCGAAAAAGACGCAGCGCAGCTGGCAGCGCGTGAACAACCTCGGCTTCTTCGAGGAAGTCACGCCGAAAGTCCTGCCGGGCGTCGAACCGAATGCCGTCGTCGTCGAGTGGAATGTCAAAGAGCGCCGTACGGGCACGTTCAGCGTCGGCGCGGGCTATTCGAGCCAGGACGGCGTCATCGGCATGATCGCCGTCGGCGACACGAATTTCCGCGGCACGGGCGACGCCGTGAACCTCACGTACGAGTTCAGTGGCGACGACACGGATTCGCACGGCTACAGCTTCTCGTACCGCCGTCCGTGGCTCGATGCGAAGCAGACGACGGGCACGTTCCGCATCTACAACCGCACGTACGAGTACGATGACTATGATGAAAATGGCGACCATATCGAATCGTATATGCGCCATTACTCCGGCGGCGAGATCACACTCGGCCGTCCGATCAGCGAATACTCAACGAACTACATCACGCTCCGCAACCGCAAGGACCAGTACGTCAAGCAGACGGAAGTCGGCAATTTGAATGGCCATGGCTCCGGGGCCGTGCATAAACAGTGGGAAGCGGACAACTTCGGCACGACGCGCGCCATCATCCTCCAACATGTCACGGATACGCGCGACAACGTCTATTTCCCGACAATGGGTGGCCGCGTCGCGCTGACGGGCGAGCTCGGTGGCTTCGGCGGCGACTTCAGCTACCGCAAGGCCGACATCGAGGACCAGCGCTATTTCAAAGCGGGCAAAAACCAGGTCTGGGCGCTCCGTGGCCAGTATGGCTGGAGCGACGGCGATATCTCAGAGTACGCGCGCTTCAAAGTCGGCGGTCAGGACAGCCTGCGCGGCTATCGTGACGACCAGTTCCGCGGGCGCCATATGGCCCTCGCCACGCTCGAGTATCGTTTCCCGATTGTCAGCAAGGTGCAGGGCGCGGTCTTCACGGACTGGGGCGGCGCTTGGCAGGATGGCCTCTGGCCAGACGAGATTCACGGCAGCATCGGTATCGGCATGTCGCTCGTGACGCCTTTAGGCCCCGTCCGCCTCGACTACGGCCGCGGCGACGACGGCGGCCGCGTGCACTTCTCGGTCGGAGGAACGTTCTGACCCACAACCTTAGGTTTATTCTTAGAGCAATGTCATTATGAGAATTGTGGGACGTGGTCTTAAAGCCTCCCCCTTTGGGGGAGGTGGCCCCGAAGGGGTCGGATAAGCAGACTCTTGGCGCTTTAGCGCCTAGAGATCGCTTATGCCGCTTGCGGCGGAGGGTAATGGCCTACGTCGATTCTCTATCCTTTCGATAGAATCGTGAATCTTGTAACGGCGTTACCCTCTCCGCCTCGCATGCGCTCGGCACCTCCCCCAGAGTGGGAGGCTGGAGTTTGAGGGGCTGTGTCTATGCATGATTAAGAAATTTCTCGTTTTTTTGTTTTTTTTTGTTGCTCCCTTGTGTTTCTGTGTTACAACAGAAGCCTCTAACCGTATTACATCCGTTCAAGCAACCGTCACATCATCAAGTGCAGTCCCCGCACCTGTCGCTGCCCGCATGTCCTCAAGCATCGACGCGATTGCCGAACAGCTCTTGCTCGGCAAATCCGCTGCGATGAGCGCAGGCGATGCGGCAAAGCAAGCCGCGATCATCCAGGAAGTCTTTGACAAGGTGCTCGTCGGCTATACGGTCATGGGCGTGACGGTGACGCCCGGCGAGACGGCAAACGTCGCAGTCACGCTCGCGCCGTGGAATGACCGCGTCGAGCGTGTCGCCGTCACGGTGAACGTCGATGGCATGGCGCCTGAAGTCGAGGCGCTCGTGCGGCAAGATCTCGCGGGCGTCGAGCAGGTCTTTGACCGGGCGCTCCTCGGCCTCCCTATCGCGGCGGCCGACTGGACGAATGGCGTGTTGAAGCGCGAGGTCAATGCGTACCTTGATGCGCATCTGCCCGAGTTCCGTGCGGACTTCGATGTCACGGCCGACACGGACGCGCGCGTGACGCTCACCGTCTATCCGCGCCTGCCCGTCGTGCGCACGGTCGATCTCTCCGTGCGCTCCGATACCATGCCAAACGTGATGCTCCTGACGCATCGCGAGCTCATGAAGGACAAGGCAGATCTGCTCGTCGGCGTGCCGGTCGCGTTTACCGAGCGCCATCGCGCCGCGTTCGAGCAGCTGCTAGCGGGCGCCGTTGACCAGCAATCCGACTTTCGTGCGCTCCGCATGAAGACCGAGGTCGCGATCACGACGGGCGAGCGGGCATCGGTCATGGCGCGCTCCGACTCCGACCGCTATCGCCTGCGCCTCATGGGCTGGCTCGATGTCGGACGCAGCGAGAGCAGGGTGCATAGCAACGAAGACGATCTCGTCGGGCAGCTGCACGCGGGTGTGCGTCTTGATGCGGTCGACGAACTCTATACGAAGCTTGAAGTCGCGCCGCAAAATGTCGATTGGCGGTTCCAGCTCGGTTGGCGGCACGACCTCGGCTGGGGCACGGCGGCCAGCCTCCGCTATGATTTCAAAGACGGCCGCCCCATCTACGATTTTGATTGGCGCATCGCGCCGGACTGGAGCGCGCGCTATGAATACCGCCCGGCCGACAGCCGCGGCGAAGGGGCGCTCCGCTATCGTCTGCACGATTTTTTGAGCCTCGAATACGCTGTCGATTCCGAAGACAGCTGGCTGCGCGTCATCGGCTTTTTCTGATGGCGCACCGCCCGTGGGACACCGTCCAAAATTTGCACATTGTCAGGAAAATTCCTTGAATCCATTTTCCGACTTTGCTATAATGAGACAGGTTTCAAAACGTCTCACATGATCCCATCATCACCAACCCAATCAGGGAAAGGAAGAACATCATGATCACATTCCAGAAAAAATCCGTCAAGATCATCAGCGTCCTCATCGCGCTCGTCTTCGTCGGTTCCGTCGTCGCCCTCGCACTCACGCAGTTCGGCTCCGGCATGGCTTCCGCCGCCGGCAACAGCAACGTCGGCACGGTCGACTACCGCCAGGTCATGAGCCAGCATCCGCAGCTCCAGAGCGCGAACAGCGAGCTCCAGCAGGCCGTGCAGGACGCACAGAAAGAGTTCGAAGAGAAATCTGCAAATATGAGCGACCAGGAGAAATCCGACTACTATCAGCAGACGCAGCAGCGCCTCCAGCAGAAGCAGCAGGAGCTCCTCGAGCCGATCCAGAAATCCGTCGAGGATGCTGTGAAGTCCGTCGCTGACGCGAAGGGCCTGACGGTCGTCATCGACAAGAACGCCGTTGTCTATGGCGGCACGGACATCACGCAGGATGTCGTGAAGAAAGTCACGAAATAAGACATCGCAACGCGAATGAAACAAGAAAGATACCGAGCCATCTGATGCGCTCGGTATCTTTCTGAATAGGGGGAATTTCCATGGCCGACGAAAAGCAGGACAACGCCTCCGGCGCGCCGGCCGGGGACGCGACCCTTGAAAAGCGCTCGCATCGGACGCGGTACATTGTCATTGGTATCGCTGTCTGCCTCATCGTCCTCTGCTGCGGCGCATTGCTCATGCGCGGGATTTTGAACCGCAACACACCGCAGGCGACGAAAACCGTGGAAAGCACGACGGGCGTCGTCCGCCTCCAGGAGCTCGTGCAGGCGCATCCGGAGTACGAAAAACTCCAGAAGCTCATGGCTGGGCGCGAAGAACTCAAGCAAAACTTGAAACAAAGCCTTGATGTTCCATTGGCCGTCCAGCCGCCGAACGTTGATGCGAAGCCTTTTGACGACTCCGTCTGGCAGAAAAATGCGCAAGACGTCATCGGCCGCCGCTTTGAGCTCGAGCGTGCGCAGAAAAAAGCCGCCGCCGACTACAAGGCGGCAACGGAGGCGGACTACAAGGCGCAGAGCAACGCAATCAACGAGGAATACCTCAACGCCATCCTCAACATCAAGCTCAAGCTCGACAACCGCGAGGCTATGCGCCTCACGGACGACGTGATCGCGAAGCTGAACGCCGACCTCGACGAGCTCGAAGCCGAACGCGGCGGACGGCAGATCGCGCTGTATCGGGAGTGGCAGCAGGAAATCGAAGCCTACGCTGCGCAGTCCGTCGCGAAGAAATTTGCCGCGAGCCATGACGACATGGAGCGGCTGAAACAGCAGCGCGAAGCCGAGGCTGCAAAAGCGCAGTCCGAGGCGCAGCAGCGTGACATCGCCGCCATCACGGAGCGCATGAATGCGTCCGCGGCGCGGCAGCAACAAGCCATCGCGACGCAGACCATGCTCCACGAGAACGAGCAGCAGATCCTCGCGCTCGAGTCGAAGATCCTGAACGACATCGCGAGCAAGGCTGCGAAGGTCGCGATCCTCCATCATTTCACGCTCATCGTCTGCGATCCGGCGCGCAGCCTCACGTCGCTCCTGCCGGACGGCTTGCGTCCTGCGCCCGGCCCTGACGTGCCGGAGAAGTACGTCAAGACCGTCAGCGTGGGCGCGACGGATGTCACGGACGAGGTCAAAGACGAGCTCGCGAGCGACCCGCCAGCGGCAGTAGATGGCACTGACAACAACGATTGATATCGATTCCTTACAATAGAAAGAAGAGAACCCATCACCATGAAATTCACGAAGAAATCCACCGTGCTCATCGCTTGCGCCTTTGCGGCGACGCTCGTCATGTCCGGCTGCGGCAAGACGCAGATTGGCTACATCGACGGTGACCGCATCATGAAGGAAGCGCCGCAGATCACGAGCCTCGTCGAAGAGGGCAACCAGAAGATCACGGAAGCCCAGGACGAAGCGACGAAAGACCTCAATGAGAAGCGCGGCACGATGAGCGACGAGGACTTCCAGAAAGCGCAGCAGGATGCCCAGCGCAAGATCGCCGGCATCAACCAGTCGTACAGCATCCAGCTGAAGCAGAAGCTTGACACGGCGCTTGCCGACGTCGCGAAAGAGAAAAAACTCGATGCCATCGTCGACAACCAGCAGATGCAGAAAGTCGTCGTCGAAGGCGGCATCGACGTCACGGATGAAGCCATCCAGAAATTGCAGTAATCGGAAAAAGAGGGGAACGGCATGAAGAAGACGCTGAAAGAGATCGCCGCCATCGTCGGCGGGCGCATCGAGGGGGACGAGGCCATCGTCATCTCCGGCCTCGACAATATCGAAGGCGCGGGCGAGCACGAGCTCACGTTCGCCGTCGAGCCGCATATCGAAGAGGCAAAGAAGACGCGTGCGGCAGCCGTCATGCTGCCTGAGGGCGTGAAAGATTTTCCGAAGCCCGCGCTCTACGTCGATGAGCCGCGCGCGGCATTTGCAAAACTCCTCGAGGTCTTCACGCCGAAGCTCGTCTTCCCGCAGGGCGTGAGCGAGGAAGCGCATATCGGCAAGGATGTGACGATCGGCAAGGACGTCACGATCCTGCCATTTGCCTGCGTCGATGACCATGCCGTCATCGGCGACCGCGTCACGCTTTACCCGCACACATACATCGGCCAGTACGCTGAAGTCGGTGACGATACCGTCATCTACTCGAGCGCGACCGTGCGCGAGCATTGCCGCGTGGGCAAGCGCTGCGTCATCCACAGCTCGGCCGTCATCGGCTCCGATGGTTTTGGCTTCACGACGAAAGACGGCGTGCACACGAAAGTGCCGCAGGTCGGCAACGTCGTGCTCGAGGATGATGTCGAGATCGGCGCGCACGACGGCATTGACCGCGCAGCCATGGGCTCGACGGTCATCGGGCACGGCACGAAGATCGACAACCTCGTCCACATCGGTCACAATTGCAAGATTGGGCCGAACTGCCTCATCGTCGCGCAGACCGGCATCTCCGGCTCGACGACCGTCGGCCACAACGTCACGTTCGGCGGCCAGGTCGGCACGGTCGGCCACATCACGATCGGCGCGAACTCCGTCTACGCCGCGCGCTCCGGCATCATCGGCGACATGCCCGAAGGCCAGTTCTGCGCCGGCTTCCCCGTGCAGAGCCACACGGAATGGCTCCGCATGCAGGCAGCCATGAAGCATCTGCCGGAGATCCGCAAGGAAGTCAAGCGCCTCTCGAAACTCGCACAGAAGTACGAAAGCGACAAAAAATAAGGAGGCAGGGACATGGCTGTCTACTACCTCCTGAAGCTCGTGAGTCTCGTCGCCTGCCTGCTGCCGCGCAAGCTCGCGGACACGATCGGCTGGGGGATCGGCCATCTCGCCTGGCCGCTCGTCACGAAAAAGCGCAAACAGCTCGCCTTCACGCAAGTCCAAGCGTGTTTGAAATGTGATGACGCGGAAGCCTGGCGCATCGCAAAAGCCTCCGGCGTCCGCTTCGGCCCGATGCTCATGGAAGTCCTGCGCTTTCCCGTCATCAAGCGGCATGCAAGCGATTACGTGTCCATTCAAGGGCTCGAATACTTGCAGGCCGCGCTGAAGGAAGGCAAGGGCGGCATCATCATGACGGCACACAGCGGCAACTGGGAGCTCATGGGCGGCGCGTTCGCCCAAGCCGGCATCCCGCTCGTCGGCGTCGCCGAACAGCAGCGCGACAAGGGCGCGGACCGCTTCATGATCGAGATGCGCACGCTCATCGGCATGCACATCACGTACAAGAGCGGCGTGCGCGAGATGTTTGACATGATGGCGAAAAACTTTATGATCGGCCTCATCATGGATCAGGACCCAAGCGTCAAAGACGGCGTGCTCGTCCGCTTCTTCGACCAGGCGACGAACTACCTCACCGGCGCCGCCAGCATGGGCCGCTTCCGCACCGTCCCGATCTTCCCCGCCTTCATGCACCGCGACGATGCGACCGGCCACCACACCCTCATCGTCTCCCCGCCCATCTACTGCGAGCGCACGAAAGACAAACGCGCCGACATCCAGCGCACGACCCAGCAGCTCGCCACGCTCACGGAACAACACATCCGCAAATACCCCGAAGAATGGTTCTGGCTTCACGACCGCTGGAAATCCGTGCGACGAGGGTACACGAAAGAACAGATTGATGCGTTCATGAATGCATCACGGCAATAAACGAAGCCGTCGATTTCATATTTTTGCGTAAAACTGCAAATTTATGAATTCGACGGCTTGTTTTATTCCCTCAGACAGAACACCGCATACAGCGGCAAGCTGAAGAGTCCGTCTTCATATCCGAAGTTCCGCGACGAGATGCGGATGGCGTAGGGCGGGGCGTAGCGTTTGCGGAAGGCTTGGAGGCTTTTGGCGCGGACGTGGGCGGCGGATTTGACTTCGATGGGGAGGATGTCGCCCGTTTTGGTTTGGAGGACGAAATCGACTTCGGCTTGGTTTTTGTCCGTCCAGTAATACGGCATGAGACCGTTCGTGACGAGGGCTTGCATGACGTAGTTTTCCGTCAGCGCACCTTTGAATGCGTCGAAGCTGTGTGGTGCGTGGAGGAGGATATGCGCGGGGATGCCGTAGCGGGCGCAGAGGAGGCCGGTGTCGGCAAGGTAGATTTTGAAGGCATCAGGTTTCGTGAAAGCCGCGAGCGGGAGCGTGCCTTCGGTGACGCAGCGGCAGACCTCGATGAGGCCGGAGGCTTTGAGCCAGGTGAGCGCGGTTGCGTATTGGTAGGCGCGCGCCCCAGTCTTCACGGTCTTGTACTGGAATTTCTTGTTTTCTTTCGCGAGCTGCGCGGGGAGGCTCTGCCAGACGGCGAGAATGCGCGTCGTCTCCTGCGGCGTGGCGTATTTTGCCATGTCTGCGAGATAGGCGTTCACGAGATTCTTCTGCTCGCTTTGGACGAAGTCGAAATCCTGCGTGTCGCAGTAGGTCTTGGCGGCCTGTGGCAGGCCGCCGACCGCGAGATAAAGATGATAGAGGTCGAGCGCTTTCTCGTGGATCGGACAGGGCGTGCGATCTTCAAATGATGTGCGGATGGCGGAAGCGAGCGCGTCTTCACCGAGCGCCCAGAGGAATTCTTCGAAGTCGAGCGGATGGAGCGTTAGCGTATCGACCTTGCCGACGGGGAACGAATATGTTTCGCGCCGGAGCGCAACGCCGAGCAAGCTGCCCGCCGCGATGATATCGAAGTCCGGTGCTTGTTCGGCAAAATATTTGAGTGACGTGAGTGCGCGTTCGCACGCTTGCACTTCGTCGAAGATGAGCAGTGTTTCGTGCGGCAGGATCGTCGCGCCAAAGAAAGCGGAGAGCTCGGCGAGGAGGCGCGCAGGGTCGAGGTTGCGCTCGAAAATCTGCGCGAGCTCGGGATTGCCTTCGAAGTTCAGATAGACGACGTTCTGGTACGCAGATTTCCCGAACGAGAGCGCGGCATATGTTTTTCCGACCTGGCGCGCGCCATGGATGAGAAGCGGCTTGTGATGTTTGCGCGCTTTCCAGGACGCGAGCGCTTGCGTGATTTTTCGTTTCATGGCATCCTTCCTGCTTTCATGTATAAATTCATGCATTTATTTTACCATAAAAGTGTCATGGAAAGAACATTTTTCCTCATTGAGGACAAAAGCGCGATTGCAAAGCTATGCGGTCTGCGCTTTTTTCGTACGTTGATTTTTTTATGGAAGTCCGTCGCTTCTTGTGTTATGCTAAAGAAGAATGTCATTTCGGAAAGGAACGATTTCATATGGCTCGAAGGATTTCCATTTTGCTCGTGGCGCTGCTCGTCGTCATCGCGTGCTACGCGAAGTTCCAGGAGGGCGGGCAGGGGTCGCTCATGCAATCGAAGGATCTCGTGCTCATCGGCGGGGCGCTCGCCGTGTTTGTTTTGCTCAATGTGATCGGGCGGCGGCTCAGGGGAAAAGACCGCTGACGTTTTGAATAGGAACGGAGGACGCTCATGGGGGACGTGTTGGAGGATCTCGGCGGCGGGCTCGCGAAGGGCTCGCTGAAGAAGATCCTGACGAGTACGATCGAGACGATCGAGGACAACAAGACGCAGGTCTTCAGCATTTACGAGACGGCGCGCGATGAGGTCGAGGCGAGCAAGAAGCAGCTCGAGGACCTGAAGTTCCAGGTGCGGCAGACAATCGAGCGCGTCGACGCGCTGGAAAAACAGGAACAGCGGGCGAAGCAGAAGCTCGCGCGCGTGAGTGCGGATTTCAAAAATAATTCGGAGGAGCGCATCCGCCAGTGCTACGACGAGGTGCGTGACGTGCAGGTGGCGCTCGCCGTCGAGCGCGACAAGGAAAAGCGCTTGCGCGATCAGCGGGATAAGCTCGAAATCCGCCTGCGCCATCTTGGCGTCATGCTGCAGCAGGCCGAGCATCTGACGCTCGCGATCGGCTCGGTGCTGAATTATCTTTCGACGCAGGTCTCGGGCGTCGTCTGGCAGATCGAGGCCGTGCAAAAGGACAAGCTCGTCGGCGCGCGTATCATCAAGGCGGTCGAGGACGAGCGTTTCCGCATGTCGCGGGAGCTCCACGACGGCCCGGCGCAGGATCTCGCGAACCTCATTTTCCAGACGAGCATCTGCGAGCGGCTCGTCGATTTTAGCCCGGAAGAGGCGAAGCAGAACCTCCAGCAGATGCGTCAGCAGATCCGCGACTGTCTGTCGAGCGTGCGGCAGGTCATTTTCGATATGCGGCCGATGGCGCTCGACGATCTCGGGCTCGAGGCGGCGCTGCACCAGCTCGTCGCGAAAATGGCGGCGCGCGGCGTCGTTTCGGCGGAGTACCAGCTCGACGGCGATCCCGTGCGGCTGTCGAAATACGTTGAGGTCGCGGCGTTCCGCATCGTGCAGGAGTCGCTGAACAACGTCGCGCACCATTCGGGCACGAAGACGGCGCGCGTGCGCGTGCTCTATACGAAGACGGCGCTCTCGATCCTCATCGAGGACGAGGGGCAGGGCTTCGACATGGACGAATTCGAATTGGCGCAGGCGGCGGCCGAGGCGCAGGACGATGCGCAGGGCGGCGACGAAGACATCGACGTGAATGCGCCGATCGATGACACGGCACCGAAGAAGGAAACGCTGCATTTCGGCCTCGTGAGCATGAAAGAGCGTGCGAAGATGATCGGCGCGGAGTTCCAGGTCACATCGGCCGTGGGCAAGGGCACACGCGTCCACCTGCGCATCCCGTACCGGAAGGAAGACATCGCCGTGCCGCAGAAAACGGAAGCGCCGGCGAAAAAACGTTGATGGGAGCAGAAACAACGAAGGAAAAAGAAACAACGCTTGGCGAGCCATCCGCAGACGCACAAGCGGCAGCGCCGATCGCGGCGGCCATGCAGGCGTACCGCGAGGACGGCGCGCTCGCGTTCCATACGCCGGGACACAAACAAGGGCTCGGTGCGCATCCATTGTTGCGCGATTTGATTACCGAACATGGCTTGCGCGAGGAAGTCTCGCTGATGGAGGAGCTCGACGACTTCCACGAGCCTAGGCGTTGCATTGCCGAGGCCGAGCGTCTCGCGGCCGAATTATACGGTGCGGACAAAGCGTATCTGATGGTGAACGGCACGACGGGCGCGATTCATGCCATGCTCGTCGGGACATTACGACCCGGCGACACGGTGCTCGTGCCAAGGAATGCGCATCGCTCCGTCGTCGGCGGATTGATCCTTGTCGGAGCGAATCCCGTTTGGCTGGAGCCGGAAATTGACAAACGTTACGGCATCGCCATGGGTGTCGCGCCGGAGACGGTTCGAAAAGCAGTCGCCGAACATCCAGAAGCGCGGGCGGCGCTCCTTGTCTATCCGACGTATTACGGCGTGGCGACGGATTTAACGGAAATCGCGGGCATCCTGCACGACGCGGGCATGCTGCTGCTCGTCGACGAAGCGCACGGGCCGCATCTGCGGTTCTTTGACGCAGCGTCGGGACAGCCGAAGCAGGCGCTTGACTGCGGCGCGGATGTCGTCGCACAGAGTACGCACAAACTTCTTGGTGCGATGACACAAGGCTCGTTATTATTGACGCAAGGCACGCGCATTGACGACGAACGCATCCGTGAAGCCGCGAGCCTCTTGCAGACGACCAGCCCGAACCAGCTGCTCATGGCGTCGATTGATATTGCACGCATGCAAATGGCGACGGAAGGGCGCGAGCGCTGGGCGAATGCGCTGCGGCTCGCGGATGAAGTAAGAGGGGAAATCCATCGTATCGACGGATTGCATTGCCTCGGAGCAAACGAATGCTGCACGCCAGGCGCGACGGCGCTCGACCGAACGAAGGTCACCGTTGATGTCACAGGCATTGGACTGACAGGAACGGAAGCAGAACGGGTTCTTCGTTACGATGAGAAGATCCAATGCGAGCTCTCCGACGCGCGGAACGTGCTGTTCCTCGTGACCTACGCGGACACGGAAGAAACGGTCGGGCGGCTCGTGGAAGCGGTACGATCCCTTGCGAAAAATCATCGGAAGAAGCTCGCGGATACGTTACAACTCCTCACGCAGGAACAGCGGAAGAAGGATCGAGAGAATGCCGCGAAGCCGCACTATCTTGCAGCAATGCATGGAGACGGGGCAAGTTGTTTCCTCGGTCTGGGGAACGTACCCATGCCCCCCGTTCCCGCCGTCGGCGCCAATCCGCGCACGGCGTTTTTCGCGCCGAAGGAACGCATTCGCTTCGAGCAAGCGGCTGGCCGCATTGCTGCGGAACAAGTGATGTTCTACCCGCCGGGCATCCCGATTCTCGCGCCGGGCGACATCATTTCCGAAGCGGCGCTTTCTTATATTCGGTCGATGCAACGGATTGGTTTGAAAGTGGTCGGGCCTGAGGATGCGAACCTCGGGACGATCAAGGTTTTGAAGAAAAGCGGAGAAACGATAAAACGAAAGGAAGCCGATGGCGTGAAAAAAGGAAAGCTCATCATCATCGAAGCCGGCGACGGCAGCGGCAAGGCGACGCAGACGAAAAAGCTCTACGATCATCTCATCGCCGACGGACGGCGCGTCCATCGCGTCGAGTTCCCCGACTACGCGTCCGATTCCTCGGCGCTCGTCCGCATGTACCTCGCCGGGCAGTTCGGCGGTCATGCCGACGACGTGAACGCCTACGCCGCCTCGACGTTTTTCGCCGTCGATCGCTATGCGTCGTATCGCACGAAGTGGAAAGCGTGGTATGATGCGGGCGACATCATCCTCGCCGACCGCTACACGACATCGAACATGGTGCATCAGGCCGTGAAAATCGAGGACGCGGAGGAACGCGAAGCCTTCCTCGCCTGGCTTTGGGACCTCGAATTCGTCAAAATGGGGCTTCCAATCCCCGATGCCGTTGTCTTCCTCGACATGGACCCCGAAGTCGCGAATCAGCTCATCGCCGCGCGTGCGAAGGCGAGCGGCGCAAAGGAAGACATCCACGAAAAAGACAAAACCTACCTCGCGAAATGCCACACCGCCTACCGCTCCCTCGCCAAAAAATACGGCTGGGCGACCGTCACGTGCAGCGAAAACGGAGCACCACGCAGCATCGATGCGATTCATGCGGATGTGTATGCGGCAGTGCAAAGAGTCTTAGCAGAAGCATAACATCAATTTGTTTGTTCGGTTGCTGATTGTAACAATATGAGCAGATTCTCCCGAACAATGTCATGAAGAGAAGAGTTGACGGCGCTCAAACCAAAGCCTTCCCCTCTGGGGAAGGTGCCGAGTTTGCGAGGCGGAAAGGGTCCCCTGTACGTTGTATGAATTCGTACGACGTAGCTTTTCGCGGGTGCGCGCATGAAACGTTTTGGGTGCCTGCGCGCACCGGCGACATCAGACGGTCTACGAATTCAACGACCGCGCAAGCGACCCTTTCCACCGCTTCGCGGTCCCCCTTCCCCTGAGGGGAAGGCTTTTGGGCTCGTGCCCTTTTCTTAATGGCGTTGCTCTCCCGGTGGGAGAGGCTGCTGTTGTTGTGGCTTTTAGCAATCGATCGTTTGTTTGATATAGGAGCAACATCATCTATGTTAAAAGAAGTCCTCGTCGTCGAAGGCAAGATGGACGTCGTCGCCATCGACAAGGCCGTCGATGCCGATTGCATCATTACGGGCGGGTTCGCCCTGCGAAAGAAGACGCTTGACGACATCGAGAAGGCGTACAAGAAGCGCGGTATCATCATCTTGACCGATCCCGACTCCGCTGGCGAACGCATCCGCAAATTCCTCGCGAAGCGTTTCCCCGAAGCAAAGCACGCATTCGTGCCCGTGGAAGACGCGACAGCGCACGATGACATCGGCATCGAGCAGGCGAAGCCCAACGCGATCCGTGCGGCGCTTGCGAACGTGCGGACACACCATATCGAGCCGACGGAGACCTTCACGGGCGCCGATCTCATCCGCGCCCGCATTTCCGGCGGCGCGGATGCAAGCAAGCGCCGCGCCCAGCTCGGTGCCGCGCTCGGCCTCGGCTTTGCGAACGCGAAAACGTTTTTGAAGCGGCTGAACCACTACGGCGTGACGCGCGAAGAATTTGAAGCGGCGGTCGCCGCGCTGTCTTCCGTTCCTCAGCCCCCCTCTCCGAGGGCAATGTCATTAAGTTAAGCGAGGAAAGCTCACAACCCCAGCCTCCCTCCTTGGAGGGAGGACAGACGCGGAGCGAAGCGCAGCGTCAGGAGGGAGCG
>OMWS01000045.1 GCA_900314825.1 uncultured Veillonellaceae bacterium
CGGCATCTGGCTGGAGCGCGCGGACTACGGTGCGACACGGGTCGTAGATCCGCCGGAAAGCGTGGCGCCGCTGACGGTGTCGGAATATATCATGAGGGAGGAATATCTTTGTGATACGTGAGGAAATTTTCAAATTGCCACCCGATGATATGCGGCGGTTAGAAAATTTTTTTTCTGCACACGAAAACGTCTATGTTTACGGTGCAGGACAATACGGAAAATATGCGTTGGAGTTTTTGGCTATGCAAAGGATGCCGGTGCGCGGCGTGCTGGTGACATCTGCAAAGGGAAATCCGGAGATGCTTGATGGCATACGCGTGTATCAGGCGGACAAGATCGACCTTTCTGGGTGCGGCGTTTTCATAGCGGTCAGTACGAAGTACAGGGATGAGATCCGCGGGGCGTTAGGCGGTTCGGGGGCGGAGCTGCTGGAGTTTTCCGACGAACAATTCCGTTGCATGGGATGCTATGCTTGGAATGCGAGACACATTCCTGCAGTTGCGGCATCTTGGCCGCGCGGACAGGAACATGGGCGGATGCGAGTGGCCGTTTTCTCTCATGATACCGCAATGCTTGGTGCAGATTTGAGCTTGCTTGATAATTTGTCTGTTTTGAAAGACAAAGAGGACTTTTCCCCCATCGTCATCACGCGGGGGGTAGGACCGTTGAGTCAGGCCCTCCTTGCGATGGGGATTCCCAGTCTCGCCATGGAGTTTGACTGGTGGGCACAGCATCCGGGCGTACCTCTGCGGGACAATACGAAAGCCATCGATGCGATTGCAGCGTTCCTTTCGGAGATGGGCATCGATTTGTGCTATACGAATACGAGTGTCATCGACATCGGTGCTCGCGTCGCGGAAAAACTCCACGTGCCGCATGTCTGGCATGTCCGGGAATTCGCGATGCGTGACTTTGGGTTTGTCTTCCAGGAAGGCGAACAGGAATCCGCCAGATACATCCAATCGAGCGATGCTGTCCTGTTTGTCTCGAAAGCGTTGGAAAGCGACTACATCGCCCGCACGCATTCGCAAAAACATTTCCATGTAATTTATAACGGCGTTTTTTTGAAATCGTATCACGGGAAGCAGAAATCGGATTTTGACCGGACACCTCTACGCATCGTCATGGTTGGTGCGATGGTGGAAGCGAAAAATCAGAGAGAACTCATCCGCGCATGTCAGTATTTGTCGAAAGAAGAACAAGAATTATTCGAGATTCATTTCTATGGGACGGGAGAAGAATCCTATCGTGCAGCCGTGGAGCGCGAAATTTCTGCAGCAGGGCTTTCCAATCGCGTGTTTTTCCATGGATATACGCCAGAGGTCGGGCGTGCGCTTGCGTCGTGCGAAATCGGTGTCATGGCATCGCGCTCGGAGGCATTCGGCCGTGTGACCGTGGAGTATATGATGTCCGGCCTGTTTGTCATCGCGTCGGATGCAGGTGCGAATCCGGAGCTTTTGCGGAATGGGGAGGACGGATTATTGTACCCGCTCGGGAATCCTGAAGCTTTGGCAAATTGCTTGCGATGGTGTCTTTTCCATCGGAAGGAGATGGCGGAGAAAGCGATGCGAAACCAAGGGCATGCAACCGAAAAACGTTTCTCACCTCGACAAGCGGCAGAGGCAATTTATCGTGTGTTTAAAGATGTTGTGAGAGGAGCATACGAAGAGAAAACGATAATGGTGAATGCAAGCCACAAAAAATAGCAAGCGCATCCTTTCGGGATGCGCTTGCTGCCAGGCGTTCAGCGTGCGGTTTCCGCGTCTTTCGCGATGCGGCCGACTTCTTTGACGGTCGTACCGGCGATCTGGGCGATCTGCTCATAGCTCAGGTTCGTCGTGTTCAGCATATTGTGGATGATCGTCATTTTTTCTTTTGCCTTACCTTCGGCTTCGCCTTCGGCCTTGCTTTTTGCCGTGGCTTCGGCCAATTCTTCTTCGTAAACTTTCTGGGCTTCTTCGGCATTCCATTGAAACATCATCATTTCCAAGACCTCCCTTCGGTTGCGTTCAAGAAATGATTGCATGATTTTGTGGTGGATACAATAGTCGATGGATTCGCGGATCGAATTGTCGAGGCTCATGCCGCCCTGCTGGTTCCGTTCCGTACGGTTCACGAAGAAGCTGTATTCGCGGATGGGCTGGCAATCTTTGAGAAACGCGCGGTCTTTTTTGTACGTGATGTTGATGACGTGGCACGTGAGGTCGAGATCGGAGCCTTTTTCGCGGAAGTAGTCGGAAAGCCGCACGTCTTTCTCGTCTTCCTTCATGTCGCTTCCGATATAAAGCGTATAGAAATGAGGCGCGGGAAGGTAGATCGGTGTTCTCCTATACAGGGCTTTCTTGTCCACGACCGTACCGAGGAGCAGGCGGTCTGCGTAGATGAGCTGGCGGAGCGCGATGTTCGGGCTGATCGTGCTCTGGTGTTCCGTGAGGACGATGGACTGGTCTTTCCATGTGAAGGACACGTCGTTTTTGAATTGATCCAAGAGGATGTCTTCGAGCGTGTTAATCTCGATGTCTTCCGGTCGGATGACTTCCTCTGGCCGGAGCGCTTGATAGAACTTCGCGAGCTCGTTGCGGTCGTTCATGAACATGCGGAAGACCGTATCCTTGTACTGGCGATTCGCCATGCCATCACCTCCTGTGCTTATTTTACGATGTTTCTGGATGGTTTTCAAGAAATTCGAGAGCTGGGGACGCATCGTGCCCATGAAAAAACGACTCCGCAAGAAGGAAATGCGGAGCCATGTGAAGAAGATTGTAGAATCGGAGCGATTGGCATCAAATGGCTGCCTGGATTTTTTCGACGACAAGCCGCTCGACCCATTTCGGAGGGAACTGTTTCCCGGAGTTCCAGTCTTGGACGGTACGGTAAGGCGCTCCGAGGAGGTTTGCGAGCTGCTTGATGTTGAGTCCCGCTTTTTCACGCGCATGGCGGATGGGGTTTTCTGACCGGGCGAGCTGCTCGGCGTAGGCTTCCGTGTCGGCGGCGACGAGCGTCACGATGTCATCTGCGGAGGCTTTGTGCAGGTCGTTGATGCGGCTGGGAACTGGGATTTCGTCCTCTCGATGTTCTTCTTCGAGATGCAGGAGCATGAGATTCAGCACGTCGGTCGCGTTTTCCATCGCTTCTTCGACGGTGCTGCCGTCCGTGAACCAGTTCGCGGCATCCGGGAAGGTCACATAGTAGACGTGGTCGTCTTCGCTCCATGAGAAGATAGCAGGGTAAACATATTTCGACATGAGGGTTTCCTCCTTACTGGATGCCGGCTTGCTTCAGGACTTCTGTGGCAGTCCCTTTTGGGATGTCTTTGGCGTGGCGCCATACAGGAAATTCTATCTGGGAAATCGGGCTGTAAAAAATATCGTGTCGCGAGCCGTTGCGTATGAGCTTGCAACCGTGCTTTTTCAGGATTTTTATGAGTTCGGATCGTTTCATTTCGTCACAGCCTTTCTAAGGACGTATTATATACGAAAAACGTGTATAGGACAAGGCGCGCAGAGGAGGTTCTTTGATGAAGCAGGAGGTCGTGATCGTCGTCCCGATGTACCGTGTGGACATGGATGCGTTCGAGCGGATTTCGTGGGAGCAGCTGCATCGCGTGCTCGGGGCGTATCCCATCTGCATCGTCGCGCCTGCGTCGATTGTCGAGGCGCTGAGGGCGCGGTACGGCGTGGCTGTGGAGGGATTTTCGGATGAGCATTTCCGGAACGTGCAAAGTTACAGCCGAATGATGCTCGATGCGGGATTTTATCGGCGGTTTCAAGCATATGAGTACATGCTCGTTTATCAGCTGGATGCGTTTGTTTTTTCCGACCAGTTGCACCGTTTTTGTTCCATGGGGTATGATTACATCGGTGCGCCGTGGCCGGTGTGGATGCAGCGAGAGGCGTTTTTTCGGCCGTATCGCGTGGGGAATGGCGGCTTTTCGCTGCGCAGGATTTCTGCCGCCCTTAGGGTCTTGCAGAGGAAGGCGGCAATTATCAAGGATCTACCAACGGATGTATGGCGAAGGTGCGAGGATAGCGAAGATGTCTTTTGGGCATATTGCACATCGATCGCATCGCTGCAATTTTCGATTCCCTCGCCCCGTGAGGCCTATGCGTTTTCCATGGAATGGTTTTCGCGCAAGCTCAGGCTACCGGAAGCCCTTCCGTTTGGTTGTCATGGATGGAGCAACATCGGCTATCGGGATTGGCGGGACGTTATCGCAAGCTACGGGTATAGTCTCCCCAAAGCGCATGGCAGGAGCATGAGGGATATCCGCAAGATGATTGTGCAATCGTATATTCTCGACCGTCTTTTGAAATCTGCGCAGAAAAAAGGCGTGCTACATGCGGCATTCGCACAAATCCCGTCATCAAGAAACCTCGTGCTTTGGGGATGGGGCAAGGAAGGGCATAAGATGCAGGCGCTTTTGACGCTTGCCGGTTACGAGATTACCATGATCCTTGACAGAGGACAAGAGGGCGCGACGACGGAAGCAGGAATCCCCGTCCAGCGGCCGATATTGGATGGCATGAAAAAAGGGGATGCGTATATCATCGTAGCTACGTTGCGTTACGAGGATGAAATCTGCAGGGAATTGGATGAGCATGGCTTGCGAAAGGGGCAAGATTATGCCAGCATGTCGGAACTGCTCCGGCAAATCTGCCAGACATACGTGTATAATTTGAGGAAAAAAGTTTGAAACTGGAGATGGAGGATGGATGACAGGATGAAGATCATCGTATTTGGAACAGGGAAAATTGCCAGAAGCCTTTTGAAGTGTCCACTCCGCAAAGAGCACAGCATCGTCGCCGTAGTAGACAATGATGCAGCGAAATGGGGGAGCGAGTTCTTCGGCTTTCCCATTGAGAATCCTGTGGTGATCTCGCAGCTTCCCTATGACATCATCTTGCTCGCCACGATCAACGGGCACCGCGAAATCTGGAAGCAGCTGCTCGATATGGGCGTGGCGCGCGAGCGCATTCTCTGGGCAATCGGCGCAGAGAAAGCGGAATGGAGCGCGGATCCGCTCGACCGGTTCTTCGTCTTTTCGAAAAAGCCGTTGGTGCCATTCGAGAAGAAGCCCGTGCAGCAGGCGCTCAGCGTGTGCGGCGGGGAAACGCGCAAGGCGCATGACCGGCGCGTGCGTGAAGGATTTTTTGACGCATATTGCCAGGGCGAGGGGCTCGATATCGGCTGCGGCAACGATCCCGTGACGCCGACGTGTTCGGGATGGGATTTGTGCAATGGCGATGCCCAATATTTGCATGGGATTCCGGATGAGAGCTTTGATTTCGTGTATTCCAGCCATTGCATCGAGCATATGCTTGATGTTCGCGTCGCCATCGCGAACTGGTTCCGTGTCGTGCGCCGTGGCGGATACCTCATCATCTACGGGCCGGAGCGCGATTTGTATGAAAAGCAACGCACGCTGCCGTCGCGGTTCAACTTCGATCACAAGCACTATTTCCTTGTGTGCAGGAAGGAAGCACCGGATACGCTCGATATTTGTGAGGAGCTTCGTGAAGCTTTGTCCACTACGGGGGGGGGCAATACCGCATCGAGTACATCCGGGTCTGCCACGATGGATGGGAGCCGTTGCTGCCGGAGCAGCAGAGCCCGGGCGAATACGCATTCGAAATCGTCGTCAAAAAGCTGTGAGAGCGCGGTGAACGTCGGTATGAGGCAGGTGTTGCAGGATGAGAGAGTACGAGCAAGCGTTGGAGATATTCGCGCGGAGGTTTGCGCGGGTGTATATCTACGGGGCGGGCGTGTTTGCGCGGGTCTATCGTGAGATGATGGAGCGGATGGGCGTCCATGTCGAGGGGTTCCTCGTGTCAGCGGAGCCTCGTGCGGCGACGTACCTCGGGCTGCCGGTGGAGACGGCAACGTCGTTTTCTTTGCCGCAGGATGCAGGCGTCGTCGCCGGCTTTCGCGGCGCGGCGTTCGAGGATTTGCATGTTCCCGGCTTGCGGCGGGAGCAATGCTTGCTTTTGTCCGAGACGGCGTTCTTGCAGCGGTCGGCGGAGCTCTTGCTGGTTCCGAAAATGCGGACGCTGCCTTGCGCACCGTCGGCATCTGCGCCTGCGGGGGAGAAGCCGCCGGCCGAGCGGATCTTGGTGATCCGCTTGGACGTCCTTGGCGACTTGCTGATGACGGTTCCGTTTTTGCGCGAACTTCGGCGGAATTACCCGCAGGCGCAGATCACGCTCGTCGTCTGGGAGAAGATGAAGGGCTTGCTCTGTGATTGCCCGTATGTGGATGAGCTCGTCGGCTATACGTGCGCGTTGCAGGAAGACTTGGCCGTCGTGCAGGCGTGGGACTGGGACGCGATGCTCGCGCGCGCCCGTGCGTTCCTCACTGAGCTGTGCGCGCAGCAGGGATACGATGCCGTATTTTTGCCGCGCGCCTTGCTGACGGGACGGAACTGTGTCGAGGAATTCGTCTTGGCCATTCTCTCGGGGGCGCCGTACCGCGTCGGCCGCTCCGATTTGTTTTCGTCGGCGGCGAATGCATGCTTGGCGCCTGTCGTGGCGTCCATGATGTCGCGCGTGGTCATGGCGACCGAGGCAAAGCACGAAGTGGCGTATATGCTTGATGTCTTGCGTGCTGTCGGTTGTACGGTCGCAGAGGAACGCATGGAGTACTGGCTGGCGCCTGAGGCTGTCGCGTTCGCAGAGCGCATCCTGCAGAAACAGCCAGGCGATATCTTTGTTGCATGCGGGCTCGTCAGCCGGGAGGCGGCGCGTTCCTGGGCACCGCAGAATTATCGAAAGTTGTTTGAGGCTTGCGCGGGGGAGCAGATGACGTTTGTTTTGCTCGGAGGCAGGGAAGCGGAAGAAGCAGCGGACATCATCGGGGCCGATGGAGACATCATCTCTTTGATCGGGAGGACGACGCTCTCGCAGGCGGCCGCTGTCATATCCCTCTGTGATCTTTATCTGGGCTCGAATACGGGGTTGTTGCATTTCGCGTCGGCGACGGGCGTCCCCGTTGTTGAGATTTCCGCATGGCTTCCCGATGGGGAGGCGACAGACGGGATTGCGCCGCAACGCATGGGCCCGTGGCGCGTCCCCGCGTGCATCCTCACGCCTGCGCCGGGGCTCGACGGATGCCACGGCCGGTGTCAGAAACCGTATGCACACTGCATCAATACGATTACAGTGGAAGATGTCCATCGAGGCATATGGTCTTTGCTTGAATGAAATTGATTGTTTGCGAGAGATGGGCTTGTATGATACGGAAGGGGTGAAGGGTATTGGATCAGACGGAGGAATATTTGTTTCCGTTCGAGCGCGTCCCGCAGGGGAGCCGCATCGTGATTTATGGCGCGGGCGTGAAGGGGCAGTCGTATCTGCGGCAGATGCTCATGACGGGATATTGCACGGTGGTCGCGCTGGCGGATCAGAACTATGCGGGCTATCCGGGCTGCGTCGTGCCGGTGTGCGATCCGGAGACCATCCATGCCTTGGCGTTTGACGTGGTCGTCATCGCGCTGAAGGAGCCGTTATACTTGCAGGAGTTCCGCTCGGTCTTGCTGGCACAAGGCATTCCGGAGGAACGGATCATCTATCAGCCGTCGCGGGAAGCGCCGCTGATTTTTGCAGCGGAAGAGGCAGCGGGAGCGGATCGGAGCCATGCGCTCCTGCTGTATCTGATGGGCGGCTTCGGTGACATCGTCGTGCAGAAGAAAGTCATCGAGACGTTGATCGCGTTGGCGCCGGAAGTATCGGTGGACATCGTTTGCGATAAAGGGCTTTCCTTCTTGGAGTATCTGTATGAGGATACGCCGCAGGTGCGGAAGATCGCGCTGAACCTCGGCACGCATTTCGCGGCGGAGAAATCGGCGTATGCGGCATCCTTGATGTTTTCCGGCATGGGATGGATCCAAGTCGAAACGCTGCAGGAAGGGCGGCTGCCAGCAAAGCTCGAAGAGGTCTTGCGTCGGCTGAAGGAGCGGGCGGCGCTCGATCCGTATGTGCCGGACGCGCCTGCCGCACCTGTGTATTACCGGTCGCGCTATCGGAAAGAAAATTGTTATCAACATCTGTCGTATGACGGCATCGTGCCCTATACGGACACGCACGTGCATATCCCGCGGAATGATGCAGGGCGGGCGGCGTTCCAAGCGCTCGGCCTTGGCGATTACATCACGACGAATTTTGGGAATGGTGATTCCAAGAATCTCGGGAGCGTTGCGAAAGCGTGGCCGAAAGAACGCTTCGAGCAGGTGATCGCGGGATTGCATGAACGGTATCCCCGTTTGCTGGTTGTCCAGCTCGGCGCTACGGGTGCGACGCACTTGTCGGGAGCGGATCGCTTTGTTTTTGGGACATCGTTTTCGACGGTCAGCGAGGTCTTGGCTCATTCCCGGTTGCACATCGACATCGAGGGCGGCCTCGTCCATCTGGCGACGCAGCTCGGGACGAAGTGCGTCGTGCTGTTCGGGCCGACGATGGAAACGTTTTATGGGTATCCAGAAAACATCAATCTCTGTGCAGGCAGTTGCCATGATTGTTATGGGTTGTACACGGATTGGAATCGTTGTGTGCGCGAGATGAGGGAGCCGGAGTGCATGTACAGCATCACGCCGGAGATGGTGCTGGAGGCCGTCAGGAAGTGTCTCAAACAACGGGAGGAATGAGGATGGAAAAGCCACGTGTGATCATCTTTGGCATCGGCCAAAATTGGAACTATTATGAGCGGCGGCTGCGTCAGGAGTATGAGATCGTCGCTTTGGCGGACAATCGTCCCAAAGGAAACGAAAATGCGGGGGGGGTCCTATACGACATTTGTGAATCCTGTGAATCTCAAGGAGCTGTCATGGGACAAGGTGATCGTCCTGCCGAGCGGGCGCGCAAAGTGGGAGATCGCGCGGCAGCTGCGGTCGCTGGGCGTGCCGCCGGAGAAAATCGTGCTGTATTTCCCCGAGGCGGCGCGCGCCTGGCCGTCGTATGAGGTGCGCGTGACGGATGCGGGCTTTTCCGCGCGTTTCGGCGATGTCGTGTTTGACGCGCTCCATACGTCGGACGCCATCATCTTGGAGGATATTTTTGTGTCGCTCGAGTATGCGCTGGCGACACCGGCGCGTTCGATGATGGTCGTGGATATTGGCATGAATGTCGGGCTGGCGAGCTTGTTTTTCGCGGCGCAGGCGAATGTGTCTGCCGTCTATGGTTTCGAGCCGTTCGCGCCGACGTACGAGGCGGCGCTCCATAATTTCCGGCAGAACCCTGCATGGATCCAGAGCAAGCTGCATCCGCAGTGCCTCGGGCTGTCAAACCGCGAAGCGACGATGCGCCTGCCGTATTCCGTGGATTTCCCCGGCGGCATGAGCGTCTATGCGCCGCAGCGGGAGGACGGCGTGGAGATTCATCTGGCGGATGCGGCGGAGGTCTTGGCACCGCTCCTGGCGCAGGAGGATCACGACAAAGTCTTGCTGAAGATCGATGTCGAGGGCTCCGAGTATGATATCTTGGACAGCCTGTCGGGCGCGGGGCTCTTGGAGCAGGTCGATTACATCGTCATGGAGACGCATTGCGGCAAAGAAGCGCTGGCAAAGGACGTGCTCGCGGCACACGGGTTCGCGTTTTTTTCCCATCAGGGCGCGTCGGGGCTTGGCATGATCAAAGCCGTGCGCGTGGCGTGAACGGATTCGTCGATGCATCGAGGAGCGTGTTTTCGATGGTAGAAGATGAGCAAGTGTTCTGTGTTGGGGTATGAGAGGATTTTGATATGGGCATGTATCTGAATCCTGGAGCGGATAAGTTCCGGATGGCGTTGAATTCCAAGATTTATGTGGACAAGACGGGCTTGCTTGCGATTTTGGACGGATTGCTCAATACGGATCAGCGCTTTGTTTGTGTCAGCCGCCCGCGGAGGTTTGGCAAGACGATGGCGGCGAACATGGCGGCGGCATATTATGACCGGACAGTGGATGGCGCGGAGGTGTTCCGGGGCTTGGCTGTCACGCGCTCGGATTCCTTCGAGGCCTGCCGCAACCGCTTTGATGTGCTGCGCATCAATATGCAGGAGTTTTTGAGCGCCAGCCGGAGCACGGAGGATTTGTTGCGCTTGCTCGCTGAGGATATCGGGGATGATTTGCGCGAGGCGTATCCCGAGGTGCAGGTGCGCGACGGGCGGACACTGTCGTATCATCTGCAAAAAGTGTACCAGCATACGAAGCGCTCGTTTGTCATCATCTTGGATGAATGGGATTGCATCATACGAGAATACCAAAATGAGAAAGAGGCACAGGAGTGCTATCTGGATTTTTTGCGCGATTGGCTGAAGGATCGGGAGTATGTGGCACTCGCCTACATGACGGGGATTTTGCCAATCAAAAAATATGGGACGCATTCCGCGCTCAATATGTTCGACGAGTACTCGATGACGGATCCCGGGCCGATGGCGCAGTATGCAGGATTCACGACGGCGGAGGTGCAGGCTCTGTGCCAGAAATACCACATGGATTTTGCGACGGCGAAGCAGTGGTATGATGGCTATGGATTTTCATCCGTCGGGGAGATTTATAGCCCGCGCTCGGTGGTAGCAGCGATGCTGCGCGGCAGATTCGGCACGTATTGGAATCAGACGGAGACGTTCCAGGCGTTGCGCGTTTATATTGATTTGAATCTGGACGGCTTGCGGGAGGATGTCATCCGCTTGCTCGCAGGGGCGCGCATCCCCATCAACATCGGGACGTTCAGCAATGATATGACGACGTTCCATACGGCGGATGATGTGCTGACGCTGCTCGTGCATCTCGGTTATCTGGCGTATGATGAAGCGCGAGCGGAGGTCTATGTCCCGAACAAGGAAGTGATGATGGAGTTCGTCAATGCGGTGAGTGCGGGCGGCTGGCAGGAAATCGCGCACTCCATCAAGGCATCGGAACGCTTGTTGCAGGCGACGTGGCGGCAGGAAGAAGCAGCGGTCGCAGCAGGCATTGAGGCAGCACATCTGGAAACCAGCCAGCTGACGTACCATGATGAAAATGCGCTGTCGTATACGATTTCGCTCGCCTATTATGCCGCGCGGGAGTATTATCGCATGGTTCGCGAGATGCCGGCAGGAAAAGGCTTTGCCGACATCGTGTTCTTGCCGCGGGAGCAGCATCTGGATCGGCCCGTCATGATCGTCGAGCTGAAATGGAATCAAGAGGCGGCGAGCGCGTTGCGACAGATCAAAGAACGGAAGTATCCAGAGGCCTTGTCAGGGTATCAGGGAAAAATCTTGCTCGTCGGTGTCAGCTATGACCGGAAGACGAAGCATCATCAGTGCAAAATCGAAGAATACAAATGCGCTTCTGGGAAATGTGATTGACAGGAAATCGGAGGAAGGAATATGCAGCCGATGTTGAGCGTCTTGGTTCCTGTGTACAATGTGGCGCCGTACCTCGCGCGGTGTCTGGACAGCATCCTCGCGCAGACGTACCGTGCGCTGGATATCGTGCTCGTCGATGATGGCTCGACGGATGGGAGCGGGGCGATCTGTGATGCGTATGCGGCGCGGGATGCGCGCATCCGCGTCGTGCACAAGGCGAACGGCGGGCTCGTCTCGGCACGCAAGGAGGGGCTCCGCCATGCAGATCCTTCCGCGCCGTATGCGACGTTCGTGGACAGCGATGACTGGATCGAGCCGGACGCGTATGCGGATATGATGCAGGCGATGGCGGAGCGGCCGGCGGACTGCGTCATCGCCGGACATTACGAGGATACGGGCGAGAGCCGGAGGGCAGTGGTTCCGGATTTCGAGGCGGGCTTTTATGACCGGGCGCGCATGGAACGGGACTTTTTGCCGCGCATGATGGCACGGGAGCCGTTTTATACGTGGGGACTGTTTTGCAGTTTTTGGAATAAGATTTTTTCCAAGGCGCTCCTCGCGCCGATTCTTTCCGAGGAGGATGAACGTATCCGTCTCGGAGAAGATGTCGCCGTCGTGTACCCGGTGCTGTATCGTGCGCAGTCCGTCGCACTTTTGCATCGCTGCTATTATCATTACGTCCAGCATCCGCAGTCGATGGTGAAGAGCACGGAGCCGCTGGCTGTCGAGCGCGAGCGGATGCGGGTGCTCGATCAGTTTGTGCGGGCGCGCCTCCCGCAGTCCGCGCAGGAAAAGTGGGTGGTGCATATGCTGTTCAGCATGATCCCGCGTGCCGATACGCTGTATGAGGGTTGGGAATCGCTGGAGTACTTGTTCCCGTTCCCCATGGTGAAGCGCGGCGCGCGGATCATTTTGTACGGCGCGGGGACTTACGGGCAGCGGCTCTATCAGGCGATCCGGTGTACGGGCATCGTCACCATCGCCGGCTGGGCGGATCGGAACGCGGCCGTGTTGCAAAAGCTCGGGCTGCCTGTCGAGCCGCCCGAGGCGATCGCCGCGATGGAGGCGGACGACATTGTGCTCGCGCTCAGCTTCGGCCGTTCGCGCGAAGGTGCGAAACGTGATCTCGAACAGCGTTTCCCGGGGAAACGCGTGCACGCGATGGACGTGCCGCTCGTGTTTTCAGAGGAAACGAGGAGGGCGTTCCGCTTGGCGTGAGATGGGGGAGGGCAAATGGCAAACGAACAATTTCCTGCGGTTTTGTGGGGGCAGGCGGATTATGTGGCGCGGATGCAGTCGTATCTGGCGCTGCTGCGTCCGGAGAGTCCCCCAGCGGTATTCTCCTTCCCCCTGGCGGAGGACAAGCCGGATGGCACGCGGTTCGCGTTCGGGCGGTTTGATGATGCATTGGCGCGGCTGCCGCGCGATGTCTGCTTCGGCGTCATATTTTCAGACCGGTACCGCCCAGCCGCATGCGAGAAAATCCGGACGATGGGTTTTTCGAATCTCTGGGAGTATACGGCACAGGCGGACAACGTGCTGAAAACGGTGTATTTCCGGAAACTCTTTGCGCAGGAGGGGCGACCGTTTTTCTTGCTGTCGGAACTGGAGGATGCGCATGCGGAGAAGCCGCAGGAGGTGCGCGTGTACATGGCGAAGTGCGTGTTCGACAAGCCGATGCGGAACATGCCACAGACGCTTTCCCACTATATCACGCCCATCCAGGTGGGAGCGGCGCTGTGCAAGGAACGCATCGCCGATTGCACGGATGACACGGGCGAAAACATTTCGGCGCGGAACCGGCGGTATTCGGAGATGACGGCGTTCTATTGGATGTGGAAGAATGATGCGCGGGCGGATTATCTGGGGCTCTGCCATTACCGGCGGCATTGGAAGGATATTGATCGTATCGCGGCGAAACTCCGGACGACGGAGGTCGATGCCGTCCTGCCGTTGCCGACGCTCGCAGAGAGGTCGGTCTTCCACGATTACTTGCAGAAGCATATCCCGGCGGTCTGGCGTCCGATGATGGAGGTTTTGCGCGAGCAGTCGCCGGAATATTATCACATGGCATGGACGGTGTTCCGCCGGCGCGTGTTTTATGCGAGCAATATGTGCATCGTGCGGCGGGCAGTACTCGATGATCTTTGCGCATGGATGTTCCCCGTCGTCATGGAGATCGAGCATCGTGTTGGCGATTTGGCGGATCCGTATTATAATCGGTATGCAGGGTTTGTTACGGAGCGTTTGATTACGCTATATTTTTTGTACAACAAGCAGCATTGGCGGATCGCGCATGCGGAGAAGGTCTTTCTCAGCTGATGGCTTGTGGGAAGGGAGCTCTTCTTGAATATTGTTTTGCTCTTGGCGGGCGGCATGGGGAGCCGCATGGGACAGGATATCCCGAAGCAGTTCATCCATGTGAACAACCGCCCCGTCATCATCTATACGCTTGCGGCGCTCCAGGCGCATCCGGAGATCGATCGCATCGTCGTGCCGTGCATCGACGGCTGGGAGAAGGTGCTCTCAGGCTACGCCGAGCAGTTTGGCATCACGAAGCTCACGGACATCGTGCCGGGCGGCGGGACGCGCTTTGACTCGACGCGGCGCGCGATGGAGGCGGTCTGGGACGCGGCGGACGACGACGTCGTCATCGTGCATGACAGCGTGCGGCCGCTCGTGCCGCCGGAGTGCCTGTCGGACACGATCCGCGTCTGCCGCGCCGAGGGGAATTCGATGACGATCCTCGATTGCGCGGACACGATGTATGCGCGCACGACGGCGACGTATACGTCGGAGGTCGTCGAGCGCGCGAACCTCGTGCGCGGACAGACGCCGGAGGCGGTGACCGGGCGGCGCATGCGCGAGATGTATGCGGCAGCGGACGCGCGGGGCGTGCATCTCGACTCGATTTCGGCGATGCAGAACGTGCTCGGCTGGGACATCCATTTCGCGAAAGGATCGGAACGGAACATCAAGCTGACGCGCGTGGAGGACATCGACCTCTTCCAGGCGATCTTGGCGACGGAAAGGGATGCGTGGCTGAAATGAAGACGATGAAAGCATTGAATCTCTATGGCGTGAATGACCTGCGCTATGACGACGTGCCCGTGCCGCAGCCGCAGGCGGGCGAGGTGCTGCTGCGCGTGCGGGCGTGCGGCATCTGCGGCAGTGACGTGCCACGCGTCTTCACAAAGGGGACGTATCACTTCCCGACGATCATCGGGCACGAATTCGCAGGCGAGGTCGCGGAGGCCGATGACGCGGAGCTCGTCGGGCGGCGGGCGGCCGTGTTCCCGCTCGTGCCTTGCGGCCGGTGCGCGGCGTGCCAGACGGGGCATTACGCGCAGTGCAGCCACTACGGCTATTACGGCTCGCGGCAGGACGGCGGCATGGCAGAGTTTTTGGCCGTGAAGAAGGAAAACCTCTGCTTCGTGCCGGACGGCGTGAGCGATGCGGCGGCGGCGATGACGGAGCCGTCGGCCGTCGCGCTCCATGCGCTGCGGAAGAGCGGCGCGGGGCTCGGGCAGACGCTCCTCATCTACGGCGTCGGCACGATCGCGCTGCTCCTCGCGCAGTGGGCGCAGTCGGCAGGCGTGCGGCAGATCATTCTCGCGGCGCGCAGCCAGGAAAAAGTGGCATTTGCCAAGCGGCTCGGCTTTGACGCGACCTACGATGTGACGCAGACGGATCTCCAGGCGGTCGTGGCTGAGGCGACGGACGGCGCGGGCGCGGACGCGTGCATCGAGGGCACGGGCGCGTCCGCGGGGCTCGAGGCGTGCTGCTATGCGGCGCGGCCGTTCGGCACGGTCGTGACGCTCGGCAATCCGCAGGGCGCGATGACGCTGACGCAGGATGGCTATTGGAAAATTTTGCGCAAGGAGCTGCGCGTGCTCGGCACGTGGAACAGCAGCTACCAGGCGATGGAAAACGACTGGCAGGATGCGCTCGCGGGCATGGAATCCGGGCAGATCGCGCCGGAGCGCATCATCACGCACCGCTTCCCGCTCACGGCGTACGCGGAAGCGTTTTCTCTCATGCACGAGAAAAAAGCGCTGTACGGCAAGGTGATGTTTGAGATATGATAGAGGCGAGGTGATGAACAGATGGGTTTTCAACTGATGGCCTCGATGATGTGCGCGGACTACCGCAATCTGGAAAAGGAAGTCCGCGAGCTCGAGTGCGGCGGCATCGATTCGTTCCACATCGACATCATGGACGGGCGCTTCGTGCCGAATTTCGCGATGTCGCTCAATGATCTGCGCTGCATCCGCCAGCTCACGCACCGGCCGCTCGACGTGCACTTGATGGTCGAGCATCCGAGCCATACGATTGATCTTTTTATCAAAAATCTGAAACCGGGCGACACGATCTACATCCACCCGGAGGCCGAGTATCATCCGTCGACGACGCTGCAGAAGGTCATCGATGCGGGGATGATCCCCGGCATCGCGATCAACCCCGGGACGAGCGTCGAGACGGTCTACGAGATGCTGCGCATCGTGAAGCGCGTGCTCGTGATGTCGGTGAATCCCGGCAACGCGGGGCAGATGTTCCTCCCGTACGTCGGGCAGAAGATCTCGCGCCTGCTCGCCATCCGCGAGACGATGGGCTTCGACGTCTTCTGGGATGGCGCGTGCACGGCGGACAAGATCCGGACGTATGCGCCGCGCGGCATCTTGGGCTTCGTGCTCGGCACGTCGCTGCTCTTCGGCAAGGGGAAGCCGTACCATGAAATCTTGGAGCGCATCCGCGCGCTGGACTTTGAGCAATGAATCTCTCGGACTATCAAGCTGCGTATGCGCTGTGGCGGCGCGGCGCGCTCGCGGAAGCGCGGCAGATGCTAGAGGTGGCATGGGGGCAGACCGGGCGGCAGTCCATCTACGGCATGCTGCTCATGGCGTACATCTTGCGCGATGAAAAGCGTCCGGTTTCGGAGCTCCGCCAGATCGAAACACTCCTCACGGCGTTCGCAGAAGCCCCAGAAAAAAACGTGCTGGCCGAGGCATGGAGCCTCCTCGGCTCGGCTCTGCGGAAGCTCGGCGAGAACCGGCTGGCGGTCGATGCGTTGCTGCAGTCCGTGGCGATCGAACCGAATCCTGCGCAAAAGCTCGTCGAGTGCAGCAATGCAATCTTCGCGGCGAACAGCGTGGAATCGTATGATGCTGCAGCGTTTCAAACATTGTATGCGTGTTACAATGAACTGCTCGCGGCCATGATGCAGGCCTGCGGCGCACGACCGTATCCGCAGCCGACGTGGCAGCACGAAAAGATCCGCATCGGGTATCTTTCTGCCGACCTGCGCGATCATGCCGTCGGGCAGTTCGTGCGGCCGCTGCTCTGCGATTACGACCAGGATGCCTTCGAGGTGTATGTTTATTCGCTCGTGAAGCGCGAAGATGATGTGACAGCAGCACTTCAAAAATCGACGACTCGTTGGCAACGTGTGGCGGGAAAATCATTTGCTGATATCGCGGCAATGATTCGTGCGGATGAAATCGACGTGCTGTTCGATCTCGGCGGCCATTCGGCGAATAACGCGCTGCCGGTCTTTGCCTGGCGCTCGGCGAACGTTCAAATTTCGGGCATCGGCTATTTCAACAGCACGGGACTATCATCCTGCGACGGTTTTCTTTCGGACGTGCATTGTGCGCCCGAAGAGCAGTCGCCGTTCTTTGTGGAACGATTGCTGCGCCTGCCGGAGACGCATTTTTGCTATGCGCCATTCAAAGCGTTTCCGCCCGTCGTGCCGCCACCGTGCCTCCGGAACGGGTTCGTGACGTTTGGATGCTTCAACAATTTCGCGAAAGTCACGGATGGAATGCTTATGCTTTGGCGGCAGATTCTGGAACGTGTGCCGGGCGCGCGCTTGCTGCTCAAGCATGCAATCTTTGATTCGGATGAAGGGCGCACGTATACGTTCGAGCGCTTGCAAAAACTTGGCTGGACAGCGGAAGAATGCAGCCGCGTGGACGTTCGCGGCATGTCGAAAGACTACCTCGCGCAATACGGTGACATGGACATCGCGCTCGACACCGCGCCGTATCCAGGCGGCCTCACGACGTGCGAAAGTCTCTGCATGGGCGTGCCGGTCGTGACGCTCGCGCCGAGGGATGCGCGCCACGGCGCACGATTCGGCGCGTCGTTCCTCGCGAACATCGGCATGGCGGAGCTGGCTTCTGAGACGACGGAGCGTTACATGGAACTCGCTGTGGGCCTTGCGAGCGACCAAGAGCTTTTGACGACGCTCCGCAGCATCTTGCGGCCGAAGATGCTCGCGTCGCCGCTCATGGATGTGAAGCGCTATATGCGAAACGTCGAAGCGCTCTTTCAAAAACTCGTGCGCGAAAAAGAGAAATCGCGTTGAAAGCAAGACAATCAGGGCAAACTCGTGCTATACTGTTAAGTACGTATGGCACGAGTTTTTTCGTGCAAGCATCAAGAGAAGGAGGCGTGCCCGCTTTGCCGGAGAAAATCAAACCGCAACTCTTGTCGTTCCTCGCGCCGTCGGACATGCCGCTGACGATCCTCGTCGTCGAGAGCCTCGGGTATCTGCCGGAGCTCCGCACGATGTTCCCGCAGGCGAATCTCTATGCCGTCGCGGCGGATGGCGACCGCTTGGCAAAACCAGAGTACGCGGCGGAAGGCGTGCATGGCATCGAGCTCGATTATCTCGCTGAGCCATTGCCGTTCGGGCCGGAGACGTTTGACTACATCATTTCCGACCTCACGCTCGAGCCGGCCGGCAATCCGCAGGACATCGCGGCGGGCTTTTCGCAATTTTTGAAGCAGACGGGCGCTTTCCTCACGAGCTTTCGCAACATCCGCCATTGGTCGGTGCTCGAAGAGCTCATGGACGGCCATTTTTATCATATCGTGACGCGGCTCTACGCGAAGCCGGAGTTTGAAAAACTCTTGTATGCGTCGTACTACAAAGACGTGCGCGTGCGGCCGCAACGGCGGGCGGCGCCGGCAGGCGAAGTGGAGCAACTCGTTGCCGCTGGCTTTGACAATATTCATGACGATCTCGAGACAGAGTTCTGGCTCGTCTACGCGGCGCGCTCGATGCCGGAGCTGTCGCTCTTGAAATCGTTCTTTACGGCAGATGAACGGAAGGAGCTCGCGCGGCTGCTGCATCGCATCGAGTACGATGTCGATACGGCGCGGCAGGTCACTATGTTCTGGGCGTTTTACCGGCGCGTCGGGCTATTTCCCGACTACACGGCGAATTTTGTCAAAGAGGCCGTGTTCCATCCGGAGGCGTTTTATCGTCATTTGTTCGCGCATTCGGACGAGGAACAACGGGGCATCGTGCAGAAATGTTTGGAAGCGGCGCAAGGCGCGGCCACGAGCGCAGAAGAAGCTGCGCGCCTTGGCGCACTCGTGCAGGCACTAAAAAGAGGGGAGGTAGAGCCATGAAGACCGAGCGCATCGAGCGGACGCTTGACCCGCAGAAAGTCGCGTTCATCACGTGCGTCAACAGCGATGACTGGTACAGCGAATGCCGGCGCTACCTCGAAAGCCTCCGCGTGCCGGACGGCATGACCGTCGAGTTTCATCCCGTGCGCGGGGCGGCATCGATGTGCGCGGGCTACAACGCGGGCATGATGGCGTCGGATGCAAAATATAAAGTTTATCTGCATCAGGATACGCTCGTCGTCAACAAGCACTTGATCCGTGATCTGCTTCGGATTTTTGCTGACCCGGCCATTGGCCTTGTCGGCGTGATCGGTTGCCGCAGCCTGCCGCGCACGGGCGTCTGGTGGGACGGCATGCGGACGTATGGGCGCGTGCTGCACGCCTGCGAGCCGGAGAGCGTCGTCGACTCGCATTGCATGGAGCCGGAGGGCGCGTATCAGGAAGTCGAGGCGTGCGACGGGCTGTTCCTCGCGACGCAGGTCGATCTCCGTTGGCGTGACGACCTTTTCACGGGCTGGCATCTCTATGACACGTCGGAGTGCATGGAGATGCAGCGGCAAGGCTATCGTGTCGTGATCCCGAACCAGAGCGCGGACTTCTGGTGCATCCACTGCCCGAAGGAAAAGCCGCTCGCGACTTCTTACAAGCGATACCAGAAGGCGTTCCTGCGCGAATACGGCGCGGAGCTCCATCCGGAGGTGTGAACCGTGTCCGAAGAATTCTTCAACTGGCAGATGACGTGCGACCGCTTTGCCATGGACGGCGATACGCGCGGCATGCGCGCGTGCGCGAAAGAAGTGCGCGCCCTCGTCTCCACAACCACGAGCGCGGGCGCGGAGGCGGCGGCCATGGAGGCGGGCGCGGCGCTGCTCGCAGGCGATGCGGCGGAGGCCGAGCGGCTCGCGCAGCAGGCTGTCACGCATGAGCCGGCACATTTTCGCGGGCGGCTCGTGCTTGCGGGCGCGCTCGGCGCGCGCTTTGCCCTCGCGGAAGAGCTGCCGCTCCTGGAGGCGCTCATCCGTGACCTCGAGCGGGCGCTCCTGCCGACGGATGGACATGCGGAGGATGGACGCGATCAGGAAAAATGGGCACGTCATTTACGCCATTTCCTGTTCTGCGCGCGTGGCCTCGAAGCGGACGCGGCGTATCTCGCAGCGGATCCCGAGCGGGCGGCCGCAGCGCTCCAGAGCGCGTCGGCGCTCGCGCCCGATCTCGGCCAGACGGCGAGCCTCTACAGCAAATATCTCTTCATGACGAATTATCGCCGTCGGGCGCCAAAGCAGCAGCGGCAGGATGCGTTGATGTTCAACGAATTTTTCCGCGGCGTGCATCCGTACCAAAACGATGGCGTGCGCCGCGTGCCGGACAAGCGGCTGCGCATCGGCTACATCTCGCGTGATTTCCGCCTGCATGCCATGGCGTATTTCCTCATGCCATTTTTGCGCGACTTCGACCCCGCGCAGTTCGCGGTCTACGTCTACGATTCCGGGCCCGTCGATGATGTCACGCGGCGGTTTCAGCGCTGCCATGTGACATGGCGCGATTTTCGCGGCCGCTCGGCACATACGGCGGCGCGCATCATTGCCGAAGATCATATCGACATCCTCGTTGATTTTTCCGGCCATTCACAGGACAATGCGCTGCCCGTGCTGGCGTACCATGCCGCGCCCATCCAGCTCACGGGGCTCGGCTACGTCGCAACAACGGGGCTTTCGGCCATCGACGGCCTGCTCGTCGATCAGGTGACGCTGCCGCGTGGCGCGGATGACAGCGCGCTCGTCGAGCCCGCCGTGCGCCTGCCGCAGCTTTTTTGCTACCAGCCGGGCGCCGTGCGCGAAATGCCGCAGGTCACCGGGCTCTCGCCGTATGCGAAAAATGAATTCGTGACGTTCGGCAGTTTCAACAACCTCGCGAAACTCTCGGACGAGACGCTGCTCCTCTGGCGCGCCATCCTCGACGACGTGCCGAAATCGCGCCTCGTGCTCAAGGGCAAGACGCTCAGCGTCGAAGACGGACGCGAGCTCATCACCGAACGGCTGCGCGGCTTGCAATTTCCAATCGACCGCATCGAGCTGCGTCCCTTCAGCGAGCACTATCTCGAAGAATACCAGGACATCGACATCGCGCTCGACACGACGCCGTATACAGGCGGCCTCACGACCTGCGAAGCGCTCTACATGGGCGTGCCCGTCGTGACACTGCGCGGCCAGTCGCATGGCGCGCGCTTCGGCGCGAGCCTGCTCACGGCCGCCGGCCTCCCCGAGCTCATCGCCGAAAATGAAATGGAATACGTCAAGCTCGCTGTCGGCCTCGCGCGCCACCCTGAGCACCTCGCGCTGAACCGCCAGCGCCTGCGCGTCCACCTCGAGCAATCGAATCTCATGAATGCGAAGGCTTATATGCGCGGCGTCGAAGGCGTCTATCGCGACCTCTGGCGGATGTTCTGCAAGGCGTGAGAGCAGAGGAACATGGAACAATTCAAACAATATAAAAATCGCTTGCATTTTTTATTGTTCTAATGTATACTGAATAACGGATATCCTATTGGACGCTTTTTATTTGCTCTTGCTTTTGCATTCATCACGGAGCTCGGGAAAGCCACATCGGACATCTATATCACTCATTTTATCAAAGGGGAAGACAGATTATGGCTTTCGAAGACAAGACGTTGGTGTGCAAAGACTGCGGCAAGGAGTTCATCTTCAGTGCCGGCGAGCAGGAGTTCTATGCAGAGAAAGGCTTTGAAAACGAGCCGGTCCGCTGCCGTGACTGCCGCGAGAAGCGCCGTCGCAGCCGCGAGGGTGGCGAGCAGCGCCAGATGTACAAAGTGATCTGCGCGGATTGCGGCAAGGAGACGGAAGTGCCGTTCCAGCCGAAAGATGACCGTCCGGTCTACTGCCGCGACTGCTTCAGCAAGCATCGTTCGCAGAGATTCTAATGGAATATAAGGCTCCCCCTCTGGGGGAGCTGGCGCGCGAAGCGCGACTGATAAGCAGACGCTTAGCGCTTTAGCGCTTAGCGGTCGCTTATACACAGCAGAGGGTAGCGATGTATCGGGATTCACGATTCAATCAACAGATCGAGAATCTTGTGACAGCGCTACCCTCTCCGCCCCTTCGGGGCACCTCCCCCAAAGGGGGAGGCGTATGATACATATATTTTTTGGAAAGTGGGTAATAGGTAATGTTCCAGTGGAAAAAACTTCTCGCCGTCGGCGCGCTCGCGCTGGCGACTGCCGTTGGTTTTGCCGGCTGCGGCGGGGACAATGCAGCCTCGTCCTCGTCTTCGGGCGCGAAGACGCTGAAAGTCGGCGCCTCCGTCGACTTCGCACCGTTCGAATTCCAGGACGAAGGCCAGTCGGAATATCAGGGCTTCGATATGGATCTCATCCGTGCCATCGGCAAAGAGATGGGCTATGACGTCGAGATCCAGAACATCGGCTTTGACGGCCTCATTCCAGCGCTCCAGGCGAAAAACGTCGACGTGCTCATCACGGGCATGACGATCAACGACGAGCGCAAGCAGACGGTCGATTTCTCTGACCCGTACTACCAGTCCGGCCTCACGATCGTCGTGCGCGAGAACGAGCAGAACATCAAGAGCTTCAAAGACCTCGAAGGCAAGAAGATCGCCGTGCAGATCGGCACGACGAGCGCGAAGGAGACGAAAGTCATCCCGGGCGCGGAAGTCAAAGAACTCAACACTCCGGCCGACTGCTTCATGGAACTCAAGGCGGGCGGCGTTGACGCGGTCGTGAATGATCGCCCGGTCAATGACTACTACATCCACACGAATCAGCAGACAGGCGTCAAAGTCCTGCCGGATCGCCTGACGTCGGAAGACTACGGCATCGCCGTGGCCAAAGGCAACACGGAGCTCCTGACGAAAATCAACGACGCGCTCAAGAAGCTCAAGGACAACGGCGAATACGACAAGATCTTCGCAAAGTGGTTCGGCGAGCAGAAGCAGCAGTAATTTCAATGGAATAGACTCATCGAGACTGTCGAGGAAAACGACAGTCTCTTTTTTATGGGAAAGAATGTATAACAGCAGTCTCTCCCTTAGGGAGAGGGGGACCGCGAAGCGGTGGAGCGGGTCCCTTGCAGGGCAAAACAAAGAGCGCGTCGTAACTTCCGCGGGTGCGAAAAATATTTCAAAAAGGTGTTGACACGCGAGAACAAACCGTGTAATATTATGCAAGTCGGCAACAGACAGCGAGAGCACAGCGTTCCCGGCGCAAGATTCCTCAAAAATTTCTTCGAAAAAGAAATAAAAAAGTTCTTGACAAAAAGGAATCGACGAGGTATCATATAGAAGCTGATTCACGAGAGACCAATCAAAAACCTCCGAGATGAAGCAAAGGTGTTCTTTGAAAACTAAACAATGTAGATTTATCATGCAACACATGATAAAGCCAGATGTTAGTCGATGCGAGCGCAAGCGAGCATCACAAATCACAAAACATCGATTGGTATGAATGAACAAACATAGCAATCGGCAATTCTTTTACGGGGCTTCATTAATTGGAGCAACGTACCAAAGACAATTAGAGCCACAAAATCAAGATAATGATGCTATTTGCCTTACGGCAAATGGCAAAGATATCCGTAAGCGCTTAAGCAGACGCTTGCCGCTTCAGCGGCTTAGCGGTCGCTTATGCAGAGCAAAGCGCTAACGGCTCTCTTTTATGGAGAGTTTGATCCTGGCTCAGGACGAACGCTGGCGGCGTGCTTAACACATGCAAGTCGAACGAGGGAATTGAAAGCTTGCTTTTGAAACCCGAACAGCCCGAAAGGGCTGCTAATACCGAATGTTGTAGCGGATTCGCATGGGTCTGCTACCAAAGATGACCTCTATTTATAAGTTATCGCTCAGAGATGGGCCTGCGTCTGATTAGCTAGTTGGTGGGGCAACGGCCTACCAAGGCGACGATCAGTAGCCGGTCTGAGAGGATGAACGGCCACATTGGAACTGA